>NZ_JBQOUX010000080.1:0-38628 GCF_052216785.1 Streptomyces sp. JW3
CACCGTTGGCCGCCGAGACGGCGCGGCGTGCTGGCGAGGCGCGAGCGCGTCCCGTGATGCCGGGTGCCGGATGGCCGGCCTCGGGGGAGGAAGCCGGTGAGGGCCGCCCCGTCCCCACGGGACCCTCACCGGCTGGTCTCACTCATGCGCGCCGCACGGCATCACGCGCGCGCCAGCTCCTTGTCCTCGTCGGGGTCCTTGCCCTCGGCGAGGCGCTTCAGGCCCTCACCCTCGACGTCCACGTTGGGCAGCGCGCGGTCCAGCCACTTCGGCAGCCACCAGGCGCGCTTGCCGAGCAGGGCGAGTACCGCCGGGACGATGGCCATGCGGACCACGAACGCGTCGAAGAAGACCGCGATCGCGAGGCCGAAGCCGATCATCTTGATCATGGACTCGCTGGAGCCGATGAAGCCCGCGAACACCGCCATCATGATCACCGCGGCGGCGGTGACGACCCGCGCGCCGTGCTTGAAGCCGGTGACGATCGCCTCGCTGGGCTGCTCGCCATGGACGTACGCCTCGCGCATCCGGGTGACCAGGAAGACCTCGTAGTCCATCGCCAGGCCGAAGACCACGCCGACCATGAAGATCGGCATCATCGACATGACCGGGCCGGTCTCCTCCACGCCCAGCAGGCCGGACAGCCAGCCCCACTGGAAGACCGCGACGACCGCGCCGAGCGCCGCGAGCACGCTCAGCAGGAAGCCGAGGGCCGCCTTCAGCGGGACCAGGACCGAGCGGAAGACCACGATCAGGAGGAGGAAGGCCAGGCCGACGACCAGCACCAGGTACGGGATCAGCGCGTCGTTGAGCTTCTCGCTGACGTCGATGTTCATCGCCGTGGAGCCGGTCACGAGGGTCTCCGCGCCGGTGTCGGCCTTGACGTCGGCGCCTGCGTCGCGGATGGCGTGCACCAGGTCCTCGGTGGCGACGGAGGACGGCTTGGAGTCGGGGATCACGGTGATCGTCGCCGTGTCGTCCGCCTTGTTGGCGGCCGGC
Organism: Streptomyces sp. JW3; assembly: GCF_052216785.1. Lineage (NCBI taxonomy): Bacteria > Bacillati > Actinomycetota > Actinomycetes > Kitasatosporales > Streptomycetaceae > Streptomyces > Streptomyces sp. JW3. The sequence continues at coordinate 1,000 of NZ_JBQOUX010000080.1, forward strand.
GGTGTCACCGTGACGACCCCGTCCAGGCCCTTGATCTCGTCGGACACGTCGGTGAACGCGGCCTGTGGGTCGTCGCTGCCCTTGGCGTCGACCACGACCATCAGCGGGCCGTTGAAGCCGGGTCCGAAGCCCTCCGACAGGAGGTCGTAGGCGCGGCGCTGGGTGGTGGAGGTCGGCTGCGAGCCGTCGTCGCCCAGGCCCAGTTCGAGGGAGGCCGCCGGGACGGCCATCGCGCCGAGGCCGACGACGCCCAGGACCAGGACGGCGACCGGACGGCGGACGACGAAGCGGGCCCAGCGGGTGCCCATGTTGGGCTTGTTCTGCTGCTGCTTCCGCTCGGCGCGGGCGCCGCCCAGGAACCTGCTCTTGGCGCCGGCCGGCTTGACCCGGCGGCCCGCGTAGCCGAGCAGCGCCGGGACCAGGGTGAGGGCGATGAGGACCGCGATGGCGACCGTGCCGGCCGCCGCGATGCCCATCTTGGTCAGCATCGGGATGTTGACGACGGACAGGCCGACCAGGGCGATGAGGACGGTCAGGCCGGCGAAGACCACCGCCGAACCGGCGGTGCCGACGGCCCGGCCGGCCGCCTCCTCGCGTTCGCGTCCCTCGGCGAGTTCCACCCGGTAGCGGGAGACGATGAACAGGGCGTAGTCGATGCCGACCGCGAGGCCGATCATCATCGCCAGGATGGAGGTGGTGGAGCCCAGGTCGAGGGCGCTGGCCAGCGCGGTGATGGAGCAGACGCCGATGCCGACGCCGATGAGCGCGGTGAGCAGCGGCAGTCCGGCGGCGACCAGCGAGCCGAAGGTGATGACCAGGACGACGGCGGCGATGGCGATGCCGATGACCTCGGTGGCGCCGGTCTCGGGCGCCGCGCTGAGCGCGTCACCGCCGATCTCCACGGTCAGCCCGGCGTCCCGCGCCTGCTGCGCGGCGTCCTCCAGCGCGTCCTTGCTGGTCTCCTCCAGTTCCATGCCGGAGACGTCGTACTTCACCGACGTATAGGCGATGGTGCCGTCCTCGCTGACGGTCTTGCCCGCGTAGGGATCGGCGACGGAGGTGACCTCGGAACCGTCGGACAGCTCGTCGACGGTCTTGAGCACGGTCGCCTTGTTGTCGGCGTCCGTCATCTTCTCGCCGTCGGGTGCCTTGAAGACGACCCGGGCGGTGGCGCCGTCGGCGCTCTGGCCGGGGAAGCGCTGTTCCAGCAGGTCGAAGGCTTTCTGCGCCTCGGTGCCGGGGATGGAGAAGGAGGTGGTGCCGGCCGGCGGCGCGCTGGCCGCGCCGATCCCGGCGACAGCCAGCAGCGCCACCCATATCAGGGCGACGAAATGCCGTCGCCGGAAGGCGAGGCGGCCGAGTTTGTAGAGGAACGTGGCCACGAGGGCGTACTCCCGGTCATGTCGTGGAGTGTTTCAGGGCAGGGGTGATCAGCCCGGCGACGTGAGCGGTGACGTCAGGTGGGGGCTTGCAGGGAGGGGAGGTGGTGTCAGGGGGCGGGGACGCCGAGGGCGGGGAGGATCACGGCGTCGATGTACGAGGCGAGGAACGCCTGGGTGGGTGGCTTCTCGTCCAGCAGGACAGTGGTGGCGAAACCGCCGACCATCATGTGGACCAGGAAGTCCAGCGCCGGACAGTCCGGTCTGATCTCACCGCGGTCGACGGCGCGTTGCAGCACGCGCCGGAACTCGGCCGTCTCCGGTTCGATCAGCTGGTCCCGGAACGCCTGGCGCAGATCCGGGTTCCGGTGCAGTGCCATGGCGACGCCCCGCATCAGTGCGGAGTTCGCTTCCATGGCGCAGTCGTCCTCGCGGGTCAGCAGGGCGTGCAGGTCGCCGCGGAGCGACCCGGTGTCGATGTCGGCGATCTCCCCCGGCTTGTTCTGCCGGATGGCGTTGACGACCAGCTCGGCCTTGCCGCCCCACTGGCGGTAGAGCGTCGCCTTGCTGGACCGGGTGCGGGTGGCCACGGCGTCCATGGTGAGGGCGTCGTAGCCGACTTCGCGGAGCAGGTCGAGCACGGCGCCGTACAGCTCGGCCTCGCGCTCGGGAGTGATCCGGCTCCGGCGCGCCGTCACGACCTGTCCCGTTTCCATGTGTTCAAGATAACCCACCCCCCTAACGAAACGAAACGGTTTCGTACGTGGCCTCGGTCACGGTTGTGAGCGCCGGGTAAGGGACGGCTGTGCGCCGCTCACGAGTTGCTGCCCCACGGGGCCCGGAAAAGCATGGACAGGGTGAGCTATCTGCGCTTCCCCCATCTCCACGCCGGCCTGCTGTGCTTCGTCGCCGAGGACGACCTCTGGCTCGCGCCGCTGGACGGTCCGGGCTGCGCCCGGCGGCTCACCGTCGACCGCGCCAAGGTCTCCCACCCGCGCTTCTCGCCGGACGGCCGCCATCTCGCGTACACGAGCTGGCGCAGTCTGCTGCCGGAGGTGCACCTGGTGCCGGTGACGGGCGGGCCGGGGCGGCAGCTCACCCACTGGGGGTCGCTCGACACCCGGGTCTGCGGCTGGTCGCCGCCGGACGCCGACGGCCTCTCCGCGGTCCTCGCCGTCACCTCGCAGGGCGAGCCGTTCTCCCATCTGACCTGGGCGTACAAGATCTCCTGCGACGGCGACCCGGGCCGCAAACTGCCCTGGGGACCGGTCAGCGACCTCCAGGCCGCCGACCTCGACGGCGAGCGCCGCACCCTGCTGCTCACCGGCACCCCGCCGCACGAACCCGCCGCCTGGAAGCGCTACCGGGGCGGCGCCACCGGCCGGCTCTGGCTGCACGGGCGGCTGCTCCTGGAGGGGATCGACGGGCATCTGCACTCCCCCTTGTTCGTCGGCGGCCGGATCGCCTTCCTCTGCGACCACGAGGGCGTCGGCAACCTGTACTCGTGCGCGTACGACGGCTCCGACCTGCGCCGGCACACCGACCACGACGCCTGCTACGCCCGGCACGCGGCGAGCGACGGCACCCGGGTGGTCTACCAGTGCGCGGGCGACCTGTGGTGCGTCGACGACCTCGCGCCGGACTCGGTGCCGCGCCGGCTCGACGTACGGCTGGACGGGCCGCGGGCGGGCCGGCGCCCGTACCAGGTGCCCGCCGCCCAGCACGTGGCCGGCGTCTCGGTGGACGAGACCGGCCGGGCCAGCGCGGTCGTGGTGCGCGGCAGCCTGTACTGGCTCACCCACCGGGACGGTCCGGCCCGCACCCTCGCCGACACGCCGGGGGTACGGGTGCGGCTGCCGGAGATGCTGGGTGCCAGCGGGCGGGTCGCCTACGTCACGGACGCCGAGGGCGAGGACGCGGTCGAGATCGGCCACCTGCCGCGCGCCACCGGGGGCCGGGCGCCGCGGCGGCTGGCCTCCGGGCAGCTGGGCCGGGTGCTGGAGACGGTCTCCGACCCGGCCGGCGAACGCCTGGCCCTCGCCGCGCACGACGGCCGCCTCCTGCTGCTCGACGTCTCCGACCCGGGACCCGACACCGGGGCACCCGCCCCCACCGAGCTGATCCGTTCCGTCAACGGCCCGGTGCGCGACCTGGCGTTCTCCCCGGACGGGTGCTGGCTGACCTGGTCGCACCCGGGGATCGGCCGCACCCTGCGGCAGATCAAGATGGCCCGGATCGGCGGGAAGGACGGGCCGGTCGTCATCGACGTCACCGACGGCCGGTTCGAGGACGAGAACCCGGTCTTCACCCGCGACGGCCGCTATCTCGCCTTCCTCTCCTGGCGCGGCTTCGACCCGGTCTACGACGTGCACACCGGCGACCTCTCCTTCCCGCTGGGCTGCCGCCCGTACCTGGTCCCGCTGTCCTCGGCCACCCCGTCCCCGTTCGCGCTGAACCCGGAGGGCCGCCCGGCCGCCGGTGGCCTGGACCCGGTCGAGGAGGCGCCCGGCGAGGGCGGCGCGGTGAGCGTCGAGGTGGCGGGGCTGGCCAGCCGGGTGACCCCGTTCCCGGTTACCGCGTCCAAGTACTCGGCGCTGCACCCGGTCGACGGCGGCGGACTGGTCTGGCTGCGCTGGCCGATCTCCGGCGCGCTCGGCGAGACCTTCGCCAACCCGAACGATCCCAGCGAGCGGCCCACGCTGGAGCACTTCAGTCTCGCGAAGGCGCGCAAGAGCGAACTCGTCGACCACCTGGACTGGTTCGCGGTCAGCGGCGACGGCACCCGGCTCGTCGTCCTGGACGAGGGCGACCTGCGGGCGGTGCCCGCCACCGAGCCCGGCGACTCCGACTCGACCACCTGGATCGACGCCCGCCGCATCCTGCACCAGGTCGACCCGGGCGCCGAGTGGCGGCAGGCGTACGCGGAGGCCGGCCGGCTGACCCGGGCCTTCTTCTGGGAACCGGGCATGTGCGGCATCGACTGGGACGCGGTGCTCGACCAGTACCGGCCGCTGGTCGACCGGGTCGCCACCCCGGACGAGTTCGCCGACCTGCTCCGGGAGGTCCTCGGCGAGCTGGGCACCTCGCACGCCTACGTCGCCGCCGCCCGCCGCAACGAGGGCCCGGCGCACTACCAGCGCCTCCAGGGCCTGCTGGGCGCCGACTTCACCTGCCGGGACGGCCGCTGGACGGTGCGCCGGGTGCTGCCCGGCGACTCCTCCGACTCCAAGGCCCGCTCCCCGCTGGCCGGCACCGGCATCCGCGAGGGCGCGGCGCTCACCCAGGTCGACGGCCGCCCGGTGGACCCGGTGGCGGGCCCGTTCCCGCTGCTGGCGGGCGCCGGCGGGACGACCGTGGAGCTGACCTTCGCTCCGGCCGAGGGCGGCCCGGACCGCCGGGTCGCCGTGGTGCCGCTGGTCGACGACCGGCCGCTGCGCTACCAGGACTGGGTGGCCAAACGCCGCGAGGTGGTACGGGAGTTGAGCGGCGGCCGCTGCGGCTATCTGCACATCCCCGACATGGGCGGCTCGGGCTGGGCGCAGTTCAACCGGGACCTGCGGATGGAGGTGTCCCGGCCCGCGCTGATCGTGGACGTGCGGGGCAACGCGGGCGGGCACATCAGCGAACTGGTGGTGGAGACGCTGAGCCGCACCATCCTGGGCTGGGACCTGACCCGCGACGCCCAGCCGGTGTCGTACGCCTCGAACGCGCCGCGCGGGCCGGTGGTCGCGCTCGCGGACGAGGCGACGTCGTCGGACGGCGACATGATCACGGCGGCGTTCAAGCTGCTGAAGCTGGGCCCGGTGGTCGGGCAGCGCACCTGGGGCGGGGTGGTCGGCATGACCGGCCGGCACCGCCTGGGCGACGGCACGGTGATCACGGTGCCGATGAACGCGGCCTGGTTCGACGCGTACGGCTGGTCGGTGGAGAACCGGGGCGTCGACCCCGACGTACCGGCCCTGCGCACCCCGCTGGACTGGGCCGAGGGCCGCTACCCGGTGCTGGACGAGGCGGTCCGGCTGGCCCTCGGGCTGCTGGAGCGGGAGCTGCCCGCCGCCCCGCCGGACCTCGGCGACGTACCGGACCGCTCCCGGCCGCCACTGCCGCCGCGCACCTGAGCGGCCACCACTGCCGCCACCCGCCCGAACGGCCACCACTACCGCCACCCGCCCGAACGGCCACCACTACCGCCACCCGCCCGAACGGCCACCACTACCGCCACCCGCCCGAACGGCCACCACTACCGCCACCCGCCCGAGCGGCCACGACTGCCGCCGCGCGCCTGAAAAGGCGCCCTCCCGCGAAAGCGGAGGGCGCCCCTTCGGCGGCGGTGCGCGTCAGGCGTCGCGGTCCCGGCGGGCGGCCCGCTCCGACGGCTCCTGGTGCAGCGGCTGGTCCATGCGCTCGTCGGCGTCGTCGTCCCGGCGGCGGGCGCGGTCCTGCACCTGCTCGCGGGCCTGGTCGGCCTTCTGCCGGCCCTGCTGCTGCATCCGCTCGGACTTCTCCTGGAACTGGTCCTTCATACCCATGTGGGTTCACTCCTGGGTGAGATCGGACCCGGCCGACGGCGATGTCTGCCGGGCCCGATCAGATTCACACGGGCGGTGACCGGGCGCATGTCGATCAGTCACGGAGCGTGCCGCGGTGCTGTTCGTCGGCCGCGCCACCCGCTCCGACCAGGCCCTTTCCGACGCCGCCCAGCCGGTCGCCGAACCGTCGCATCTCCCGCCGGCCGACCGTGCCGATGACCGCGGGCAGGTAGCCGCGCACGCCCTGCATGCCGCGCAGCCACCACTGTCCGTAGACGTGGGTCTGCCGGCGTTCGATGCCCTCGACGAGCCGGTCGACGGCCGGGCCCAGCGGGTACGTCTTGTTCGACGGCCAGGGCAGCCGCTGCCGCAGTTCCCGCATCACGTCGTCCTGGTCGGCGCCGCGCACCATGTCGGTGTCGGTCCAGGACAGGTAGCCGACGCCGACCTGCACGCCCCGGTGGCCGACCTCGGCGCGCAGGGCGTGCGCGTACGCCTCCACGCCCGACTTGGAGGCGCAGTACGCGGACATCATCGGGGCGGGGGTGAGCGCGGCCAGCGACGCGACCTGGAGCAGGTAGCCGCGCGTCTCGAACAGCGCGGGCAGGAAGGCGCGGCCGGTGACCGCCGAGCCGATCAGGTTGACCTCGATCACCCGGCGCCAGGAGACCGGGTCGGAGTCGGCGAACGGACCGCCGGTGGCCACCCCCGCGTTGGCGACCACGATGTCGACCCGGCCGAACCGTTCCTTCACCTCACCGGCGACCCGGGCCATCACCTCGTGGTCGGTGACGTCGGCGTGCCAGATCTCGCTGTCGCCGTGCAGCCGGGAGGCGACCTGCTTCAGCCCGTCCGGCTCCAGTCCGACCAGCGCCACGCTCACCCCGCGCACGGACAGCTTGCGGGCCAGCAGTTCCCCGACGCCGCGCGCCGCTCCGGTGACGACGGCGACCCGTCCTTCCAGGCTCACCCTGCTCATGCGCGCTCCTCGGCTGGTACGGCGGTGGGTAGGTAGGTGTCGGCGAGTGTGCGTATCTTCGCGGTGACGAGGTCCGGGACCTCCATCGGCGTCATGTGCCCTATGCCGGGCAGTTCGCTCAGCCCGAGGCACTCGGGCAGCGCGGCGGCCAGCGCGCGGGCGTGCACCGGCGGAGTCAGCCGGTCGGCGGTGCCGACCACCACCTCCACCGGCACGGTCAACTCCCGTATGCCGTGTTCCAGATCGAGCAGGTCCAGCACCTTCGACCAGGCGTGCCGCACCCCGCGCGGACAGGCGTGCACGATCCGCGCGCACGCCTCGACCATGTGCGGGGCCGAACCGGGGCCCATCGTGCCGTACTTGAGGACCCGCAGGGCGGCGGGCGTGACCGGCCCGAGCGGCGCGCGGGAGCCGAGCACCCGCCGGGTCAGCCAGGTCCGTACCGGCCCGGCCGGCAGCGGCAGCACGGTCGCGGCGGCGACCAGCCCCGAGGCACCCGTGCTGCACAGCAGGACCGCCGCCACATGCTCCCGTACCGCCGGGCGGGCGCCGGCGGCCAGTACGGTCATCCCGCCCATCGAGTGCCCGGCGACGACCGCCCGTTCACCGGGCGCGAGCGTGGCGTGCAGTACGGCCTCGAGGTCGTCGGCGAGCGCGTCGGTGGTGCAGGCGGGGCTCGCCGGGCTGCGGCCGTGGCCACGCTGGTCGTAGGCGACGACCCGGTGCCCGGCGGCGGTCAGCGCGCGGATCTGCGCGGCCCAGAAGGCGGTCGAGCAGGTCCAGCCGTGCGCGAGGACGACGGCGCGGCCGCCCTCGGGCCCGTGCGCCTCGACGTGCAGCCGGGCGCCGTCGGCGGACACGGCGGTCAGCTCCCGCACCGGTACGGGCGGGGCGTACGCCCCGGCGGTGGCGGTCGGCACCCGGCTCACGCGACCGCCTCCGCGCCCCGCGGCTCGGCGGGCGCCTGCCGCGCGAGGGGCCGCAGCACCTCGTACTCGGCCAGATCCACCCGCCGCGTGGCGCGCCGGAACTCGGCGGTCGTCCCCGGCCAGATGGTGGTGTTGCGCCCACTCGCGTCCAGGTACCAACTGGTGCAGCCACCGGTGTTCCACACCGTGCGCTTCATCCGCTCCTGCACCCGGTGGTTCCAGGCGTCGACGGCGCCGGGCCGGGCGTCGAGGGCCACCCGCCCGCCCAGCACCCGCAGTTGCCGCAGGTAGTCGGCCAGGTAGTTGAGCTGCGACTCGATCATCAGGATCATGGACGAGTTGCCGAGGCCGGTGTTGGGCCCGATGACCGTCATGAAGTTCGGGAACCCGGCCGCCGTGGCGCCGCGCAGCGCCTCCATGCCGCCCTTCCAGCTCTCGGCCAGGGTGTGCCCGTCGGCGCCGACGACGCGCTCGGCGATCGGCATGTCGGTGACGTGGAAGCCGGTCCCGAAGACGATGACGTCGGCCTCGGTCTCGGTCCCGTCGGCGGCGACCAGGGTCGACCCGCGCACCTCGCTCAGCCCGCTGGCGACGACCTCCACATTGGGCTTGGCGAGCGCCGGGTAGTACTCGCTCGACAGCAGGATGCGCTTGCAGCCGATGCGGTAGTCGGGGGTCAGCTTGGCGCGCAGCGCCGGGTCCTTGACCGCCCGGGCCATGTTCCGCTTGGCGATCTGCTCGACGAACCCGAGCTCCTCGGGGTGCTTGGTGAACGCCTGCACCTGGAGCTCCCGGATGCCCCACAGCACTCCCCGGCGCAGCCGGGTGGTGGCGGGCAGCGTCCGGTGCAGCAGCCGCTCGGGGCCGCTGATCGCCCGGTCCATGCGCGGCATCACCCAGGCCGGGGTGCGCTGGAAGAGGGTGAGCCGGCCGGCCTTGGGCTGGACGGCGGGCACGATCTGGATGGCCGAGGCGCCGGTGCCGATCATGGCGACCCGCTTGCCGGTGAGGTCGTGGTCGTGGTCCCAGCGGGCGGAGTGGAACACCTTCCCCGGGAACGAGTCGAGCCCGGGTATGTCCGGGATCTTCGGGTCGGACAGCGGCCCGGTCGCGGAGACGACGACGTCGGCGGTCAGCCGTCCGCTCGCCGTCTCGATCTCCCACCGGAACTGCTCCGCGTCCCAGGTCATCCGCCGCACCTCCGAGTCGAACCGGAGGTGCGGGCGCAGCCCGAAGGTGTCGGTGACGTGCTCCAGGTAGGCGCGGATGTGCGGCTGCCCGGAGAAGGTGCGCGGCCACTCCGGATTGGGCGCGAAGGAGAAGGAGTACAGGTGCGACGGGACGTCGCAGGCGCACCCCGGATAACTGTTGTCCCGCCAGGTCCCCCCGACGCTCGCCGCCCGCTCCAGGACCACGAAGTCCGTGATCCCCTCCCGGCGCAGCCGCACGGCGGCACCCAGACCACCGAACCCGGACCCGACCACCGCGACCCGTACATGCTCGTGCTCGGTCATCCCGACGCCTCCACACATCGCCGTCGACTCTGCCAGTGAACACTGGCGCAATGGGGAGACTAGAACAGCTCGCTACCGATGGGTAGGGGTCGGGACAAAGAAAGTTACCGGCGGTACGCCGTAAGGTCGGGGCGTGACGGACAAGCGTGAATACCGCATGGCGGAACTGGCCCGGCTGGCCGGCATCACGGTGCGCACCCTGCGCTTCTACCGCGAACGCAAACTGATCCCGCCGCCCCGCCGCGAGGGCCGCATCGCCTGGTACGACGAGCACCACCTGGCCCGGCTGCGCACGATCTCGGCGCTGCTGGAACGCGGCCACACCCTCAACGGCATCGCGGAACTCGCCGACGCCTTCGACCACGGCCGCGACGTCGGCGACCTGCTGGGCCTCGGCGTACCCACCGAGGAGACCCCGGTCCGCCTCACCCCCGAGGAACTCGCCGACCACTTCCAGGGCCAGGACACCCCGGAGAACCTGGCCGCCGCGATGGAGCTCGGCTACCTGGGCGTCGACGGCGACGAGGTCGTGCACATAAGCCGCCGCCTGCTGGACGCGTCCACCGCCCTGGTCCGCGAGGGCATCCCGCTCGCCGAGGTACTGGCCGCCGGCCGCGAGGTCCGCGTCCACGCCGAATCCCTGGCCGGCCTCTTCGCCGACCTGGTCCAGCGCCACACCGCCGACAACGACCTGCCCCGACTGCGCCCGCTGGCGCGGAGCGTGGTGGAGGCGGAACTGTCGCTGGCGCTGGACCGGCGGTTGCGAAAGGGCTTCGGGGAGGACTAGGTCCAGGACCTGTCGTAGACCACCGTCACCGGCGCGTGGTCCGACCAGCGCTCCTCATGACTCGCCGCCCGCTCGACGTACCCCTTGACGGCGGTGGCGGCCAGCCCGGGGGTCGCGGCGTGCAGGTCGATCCTCCACCCCGAATCGTTGTCGAAGGCCCGCCCCCGGTACGACCACCACGAGTACGGCCCCTCGGCCCCCGGGTGCAGCGCCCGCACCACATCCACGTACCCGCCCTCCGCCGGATCGAGCACCCGCCCCAGCCACTCCCGCTCCTGGGGCAGGAACCCGGAGTTCTTCCGGTTGGCCCGCCAGTTCTTCAGGTCGGCCTCCTGATGGGCGATGTTCCAGTCCCCGCAGACCACGACCTCCCGCCCCTCGGCGGCGGCCCGCTCCCGCAGCTCCTTCAGATAGCCGAGGAACTCCCCCATGAACCGGACCTTCTCCTCCTGCCGCCCGGTCCCGACCTCGCCGGACGGCAGATACAGCGAGGCGACCGTCACACCCGGCAGGTCCGCCTCCACGTACCGCCCACTGCCGTCGAACTCCGCCGACCCGAAACCGACCCGCACCCGGTCGGGCTCACGGCGCGTGTAGAGGGAGACACCGGCCCGCCCCTTGGCGGCGGCGGGCGCGTGTGTGACGTACCACCCCTCGGGCTCCCGAACCCCCTCGGGAAGCTGCTCCGGCTCGGCCCGCACCTCCTGAAGGCACAGCACATCGGCGGAGGTGCCGGCGAGCCACTCCACGAAGCCCTTCTTGGCGGCGGCACGGAGGCCGTTGACGTTGGCGGTGGTGACGGTGAGCATGGGGGGAGGGTATCGGGCTGAGCTTTCCTGGGGGTTCGGTCACGCAGTGTGGTCAGTCACTGGAAGCCCTCAGGTCGGTGACCTCCCCTACCTTGCCGTACAGCCCGGCCTTCAGCTCCGCCATCCGGCCCGGGTCCGGGCGAGGGTGCATCCACCGGTTGTTGGCGTGCATGCCCGCGGGCAGAGGGCAGGTCCGCAAGAAGCTCGTGAACGAATCGTCGCACCACGGCGGTACCCAAGCACCTGACCGGCAGACGTAGACGAGATCGAAGATGGTCTTCTGTACAGCTCCGTCATCAATAGTCATCGTGACCGGTACAAGCGGCTCCTCACGAGGACGATCGAGAGACTGCCGCCATGCCGGGAAGTGAACGTACAGTTCAGCGCCCGCCCAGTGGTGCGCGAGCATCCAGGTCTCACACCGGATGCCGTCGCCTGATGTCTTCCACGCCTCGAAACTCGCATGATTGTTGCGATAGCCCGCGTCGTGGTGAGCGTCGAACAGATGCACCGAGTCCCATGATCCGTCCAGCGATCCGATGTCACTGGGCCAGAGGAGGCCCGCCCACACGTTGCTGTCTCCGTACAGCATGTGTGCCCCCGCCGAGAAGACGAAGCGATTCCAGAAGCCACTCCATCCCTGAACCCTTGGCAGTTCAATGCCAGCCTTGTGGAAGTCTCGATAACGGGCCTCCCAGATAGGTTCGGTGTGGAATTCGTCCTCGACGACTGGCCAGGTGAGCAAGTGGTCATGGACACTCCTGGGGCCACCCGCCGCAGGCGTGGGGAAGAAGAAGTCCCAATCGATGACCAAGAGGTTTCCCATGATTCGCAACCTTGGTAGACGGTGGCAGCCGCCCGGGTACGCCAGGCAGACGCAACTGCATGTCCGGGGGGCCTCGGGCCGCCGACGGCCCGAGGCCCCCCGGTCTCAGGTGATTCAGCGATCAGTGGCCGGGAGAACCGCTCCCGCCGTTCCCGTCGCCTTCCTCGATGTCGGTGTTGTCGGTGTCCTCGTCGCCCTTGCAGATGACCCTGGGTCCGAGTGCTGCCTGCCGAGACAAGGCGGTAGCCTCCTCTGTGTGTGTACCGGCCGGAGGCTTTCTCCGAGCCGTCGTGCACCTACAGCCCGCCCCGGCTGTCCGACCAAGAACCGGCCGGGGCGGGCCCTCTCACCGGCCTTCACGGGGAAAGCCGACGAGACGTCTTCGATCACTTCATGCGCGTGTCATGAGTGGCATGTTGCCCCTGCGGACGATTTCCGCCCACACCGTCTTGCTACGGGTGAGCACATTTGTCCCCCAGGCGTCCGAGAGGGCTTCGACGAGAAACAGGCCGCGACCGCACGTATCGTCGTCCGGCGGGTTCCTGCGGCTCGGCTGCCGTATGGATTCGTCCGTCACCGCGACGCGCACCCGGTCCGTCTCCGGACGCGTTACTTCCACATGGATGTATGAGCCCGTGCCGTGCACGATCGCATTAGTGGCCAACTCCGACGCAATCAGCACCAAGTCTTCAAGTACATCGTCCAGCCGCCAGGTGTTCAGGACAGCAGCCACGAACAAACGGGCTTGGTGAACGGCGTCAGCCTCACGCGGCAACTTCGAGAGATAGCCGGGTGCACCGATGGCAGCAGCCTTTGTCGTGATTACCGAGGTCACAGTTCCTCCGGGATGGAGCACGGGCCCCTGGCAGGGGGAGCCGGGGCTACGCGTTGTCCTCCAACGCCCGGGGACCAGGGGGAAACAGTGACTTCGAGTAGTACTCGGGCGGTGCGACCACACTGCCGATACGGCTGTAAGCGCGGCAACGAAATTGCGGGGTATTGCGCAACGTCACCCGAGAGAGTCGATCACCGAGTGGATCAGTGCGCGAGCGGTGCTGCCGTGGACTGCCATCTTCGCCAGCTCTCCGAACGCCTGACGGTAGTCCGTGAGTTCGCGCGGTTGCACCACGTTGATCTCAGCGGTGAGGGTCTCCACAACGGTCCGGGTACCGTCGTGGAGGTAGAACGCCTCCAGCGGCCACATGGTCCTGCGAACAGCGAAGGGGATGATGCCGAGGGAGACGGAAGGAAGCGGCATCACGGTCAGCAGATGCCTCAACTGTCCGGCCATCGTCTCGGTGTCCCCTACGCGGTAGCGCAGGACGCTTTCCTCCATCAGCACGACGAACCGGTGCCCGCCCTCGTACAGAAACCGGCTTCGGGCGACGCGAGCCGCGACGGCCTCGGAAACGTCGTTGGGGGTGCCCTGGAAGTCGGTGATGGCCTCCATCAAGGCCGTAGCGTATGCAGGAGTCTGGAAGAAGCCGGGCACGACGTTGGAGACGTACGCACGGGTGACGCCGGTCTGGGCGTACAGGCCGTAGTAGTCCTCTTGGGTCTTGCGCATGCCATGGCGGTGGCTCCTGCGCCATTCGACGTACATCGAGTCGACGGCGCGGGCTGTGGCGATCAGGTCGTCAGCCTGGTCGGCTGCGTCGCAAGCAGTGCACCAGGCACGGATGTCGGCGTCGGTGGGCTGTGCCTCGGCTTTTTGGATACGAGTGGTTTTCGCCGGGTGCCAACCGCACCGGGCGGAGAGCTCCTTCCCGGTGAGGCCGGCGTCCTTGCGGAGGTGCGTCAGGCGCACGGCGAGCGCTGCGCGGGCCGCCTGAGCGCTGGACGAAGAAGAGTCGGGCATAGAGCGAGGCGGGGGCTCAGACGGTGTACTTGTCGTGGTCGACGGCACGCTCCCACACGGCCTCGAACGCGTCGGAGCACAGCTTGACCACGCTGGGGTTCTCGCTGAATTCTTTGGGCGGTTGAGCCCAGTCCCCGTCCCCGGTGAAAATGTTGAACTGCACCAGGCGATCGTCGAAGAGCCAAAAGTCGGCTCCAGGCAGAGCTATGTCTACGGCCCGCCGACGGGGCAGCCAGCGCACCAGCTCACCCGCCTCGACCTTCAGCGTGGTGGCGGCATGCTCCCACCGGATGTAGTCGGTCACGGGCTCGGAAACGACTCTGGCCCGCCGCATCACCACGCCGCGGCCGACGGCGTCCCTCACCCTGCCCAGCCACTCAGGCCACCATCGCGCCGTGGGGTCGAGATCGACCCGGCCCGTGCGCTTGAACCGTTCGAACTCCTCGGCTTCATCTCCGACGCCGTAGGTGTCACGCATCTCCAGGTGCACCGCGCTACGGCGCGTACCGGCCAGCAGCTCAGCGAAGTTCGGCACGTCGTTCGGCGACATCGCACGCCTCCCTCAGAATCGGCACCATGCGCGCGGGAATCCGGATCACCGTCTCGTGGGCGGGCACCCCCGTCGCGTGTCCGGCAACCCACTCCGTTCCACTGATCAGCGTCTCCAACGCCCCCTCAGCCCTGACCCTGAAGGACCAGGTCAGCGGTCTCCTCTTCCACCCAAACCGTAGGCGATCCCTCGCCCCCGGTGTTGGGGTCGATCCCAATGAACTGTAGATCCACGATGCCCTCCCGGATCAAGCTGGTTGCGCCTTCTTGCGCGCGACGCTTTCCGAGTGACTGCTTTCGAGTCAAGAGCAAGCGGCGATCACCGTTCAAATGGATGACGAGCATGAACGACGCCCGCCGTACGACTACCAATGGTCGCGTGAAGGGCGTCTTCCCATATCTGAGGAGTCCTTACAGGGCGCCCACCCTGACACTGACCACGAGGCCCGCCAGAGCCTGACGTGAGAGCAACAGGGCTGGCCCTGTCGGGGCCTTGCTGTCACGTACGGCGACTATCCGCGCATCAACGGCACCGCACTCGACGCAATCGGACTACGTACCGCTCGCCGAAGACTTCCGCCATGTGACGGCCAGAGTCGAGGAGTCCTCAACGTGGGCCATGTTCTTCCCTCATCTGTTCGATGCGTTCTGCGGACCGCTCGACCGACAGCGCCGCCGCACGGAGTCGTTCGAACGCGTCCCCATACACGCCGACCTACTCAGCGCCCTCAGCTACGTGGAGAGCGGGCGGCCGGACCGGGGGTCAAGAGGCACAGCTCGACGGTACACAGGCGCGCCGCGGTCCATGAAGCAAGCGTCAACCGGCGGGCGGCTGCTCGACGACGAACGACCCCTTGCCCCGCACCGTGACGATCAGTCCGCGCTGGACGAGGAGCTGCAGGGCCGCCCGCGCGGTCGGGCGCGACACCTCGAACTCCTCACAGATACCCGCCTCCGAGGGCACCCGGCGCCGGGGCGCATAGGTCCCGTCCGAGATCCGGGCGGCGAGTATCGCGGCGATCTGCTCGTACAGGGGCTCGGGTCCTTCGAGATCCACGGTCATATAACGACCCTATTTGACCTGTAACGATGCCTCTTGTCATACACGAACAGGTGACGACACCTGACAGCACCTAACAAGTGGAATTACTCTTCCCCTGCACAAAGACCCCGGCGAGGTTGTGGGACCTCCCGGGGCACGGTCACCAGCTACTGAGGAGCTGACAACAGTGCGCATTATCCACGCGCCCCTGCGGTGGACACTGAACCTGCTGCTACCCGGCACGGGATCCAGGCGGGCCGGTACGGCCACGCCACCCGCACGCCCCCGCACCGGTACCTGCCCGCTGGCCCGGGAGCGCGCCCGCCGGCGTCGTCACCGCGGCGTCATCCTCGCGGGAGGCCGGGCGTGAAGGCCGGCACCCCGCCCGAACCGGGCAGGTCCCGCCTGACGATCAGCACCTACCGCGTCACCGCCGAGGGACGACAGCACGGCCGCACCCAGGAGCGCCGCTACGACGCCGGCAGCGCCCCCGGACGGTTGCTCCCCGACTCCCTGACCTGGCCACCCTGCCGCTGCCCGCTCTGCCGAAGATTCTCGGAGCTGTCGTAACACCGCCCACCGCGCCCACCGGCCGAGAACGGGCGCCCGGACCTGAAATCCGGACGCCCGCCCCGTTCCTCCCCTACGAAAACGCGACGTCAGACGAGCTCATCGCATTCCGCTATTTTTCCGTCGTGCCCCGAAGGCGACAGGTACTTTCCGAACATCCAGCCGCTGTACCGGTCTTCGCGGTTGCTTTCCCCGACGTCCGAGTCCGGCTTGTCGCTCGGCCATTTCACCTGGTACCAGGTGGTACCACCGTCGGGCTCGCCGCCGTTGAAGCCCGAGTCCTCCTTGCAGATCACCCAGACGGTGTGGTTCTGCAGCACGATGCCGAGCCGGGCGGCCACGTCGGGGCCCGCGCAGTCGTCGACGTTGCACACCCGTACCTGAAGGCCCTCGTCGCGGCCGTCGATGTACGTGTTGACCACCTTGTAGCGCCACGGTCCGGCGGCCGCCGCCGGGGTCGGCACGCTGAAGTCGTCGAGCTTCTCCTCGGCCGCCGCCCCGGGGCAGTTGACGTCCCGGGCCTCGCCGATGATCTGGCAGCCGCCCGAACCGGTGGCGGTGCGGTCCCCGCCGTCCGACGATCCCTGACTCATCACGACGGCGGCCACCAGCGTCGCCGAGGCGGTGATGCCTGCGGCCCACAGGACTTTGTTCTTCTTGTTCACGTTCCCTCGCCTTTGAGGATGCCACGCAGCGGCGCACGCCGCTGCGCCAAGTAAAGCGCCCCGCAAAGGTTTCGGGACCGACTCGAAAGGCGCAGACCAATACAGAAAGAAAGCGCTCCCATTTTCACACTTCATCCATAAAGGCAGGCCAATCAAGATCGCTTTTCAGTTACTCTCGGGTTTACCTGACAGTAAGATCTTGAATATCCCCCTCACCGTGTGGCTAAGGTCACTCCCCTTCCAGGAAAAGTAAGGAGTGCGGCACATCCACACGCCTTTCACTACCACCGTTGCATAAATGCATATTCGGTTCCTGAGCGCCTCACTAAGAGATTCCATTCACTTTCGAACGTTCCCGCACACCGGCCACCACTCAGCACATCGAACGCTGCCCGCCCCAGGCCGCCCACGGTTCCCCGCCGAAGTCCGGCCCGAGTAGGCCGTCCATCGCGCCGTCCGCTTCGGCGTGCGTGCGCGGGCTTGACCATGACGCAGGGTGAACCCTCCACCCTTCCGCCAGGAGCTTCCTCGCAGCCGCCGGGAACAGCTCCGCGAAGGAGGAAGCAGATGACCATCACAGCGCCGTCGAGCACCGCTGCGGCGATTCACGTACAGGATCTTGAGAAGTCGTACGGCAAGCTCGACGTGCTGCGCGGCGTGAGTTTCGAGGTGGCGCGGGGCACCGTTCTCGCCCTGCTCGGCTCCAACGGGTCGGGCAAGACCACGACCGTGCGCATCCTCGCCACGCTCCTGAAGGCCGACGCGGGCACCGCGAGCGTCAACGGCTTCGACGTCGCCACCCGGCCGGCGAACGCCCGGGAGTCCATCAGCCTCACCGGACAGTTCGCCGCCGTCGACGAGATCCTCAGCGGCCGGGAGAATCTCGTACTCGTCGCCAGACTGCGCCACGTCAAGTGTCCGGGCACGGTCGCAGACGACCTGCTGAGGCGTTTCGCGCTGAGCGAGTCGGGCGCGCGCCGGGTGTCGACGTACTCGGGCGGGATGCGCCGCCGACTGGACATCGCGATGAGCCTTATAGGGAACCCGCCGGTGCTCTTCCTGGACGAGCCGACGACCGGCCTCGACCCCGAGGCACGCGTTGAGGTGTGGAACGCGGTCGGAGAACTGGCCGGCCACGGTACGACGGTGCTGCTCACCACGCAGTATCTGGAAGAGGCCGAGCACTTGGCGGACCGGATCGCCGTCCTCCATCGGGGCCGGATCATCGCGGACGGAACCCTCGCCGAACTCAAGCGGCTCTTCCCGCCCGCCGCGGTCGAGTACGTCGAGAAACAGCCGAGCCTGGAGGAGATCTTCCTCGCGCTCACCAGCGGCACCACCAACTGACGACCAGGGGACCAGGAATGGCCACGTACTTCTTCGGCGACACCGCCGTCCTCACCGGACGGACCCTGCGCCATGTCACCCGCAGCATCGACACCGTCATCACGACCGTCATCACCCCGGTCGCCATGATGCTGATGTTCGTCTACGTGTTCGGCGGCGCGATCGACACGGGCCCGGTCCGGTACGTGAACTACATGCTGCCCGGCATCCTGCTCATCACCATCGCGTCGGGCATCTCCTACACCGCATACCGGCTGTTCACCGACATGCAGAGCGGGATCTTCGACCGCTTCCACTCCATGCCGATCGCCCGGTCGGGCGCCCTGTGGGCCCACGTCCTCACCTCCCTGGTCGCCAACCTGGTCTCGCTCGTGATCGTCATGGGCGCCGCCCTGCTCATGGGCTTCCGCACGGGAGCCGGCGTACTGGCATGGCTCGCGGTGGCCGGCATCCTGTTCCTGTTCACCCTGGCGCTGACCTGGATCGCCGTGATTCCCGGACTCTGCGCGACGTCGGTCGAGGGCGCGGGGGTGTTCGCGTACCCCCTCCTCTTCCTGCCGTTCGTCAGCTCGGCGTTCGTACCGACCGGGACCATGCCCGGCCCGGTGCGCTGGTTCGCCGAGCACCAGCCGGTGACGTCGATCGTCGACACGATCCGTGACCTGTTCGCCCAGCGGCCGGTCGGCGACGGCATCTGGACCGCGTCGGCGTGGTGCGTCGGCATCCTCGTCGTGGCGTACGCCCTCGCGATGGCCGCCTATCGCCGGAAGATCGGCTGAGGCAGTCTGGGACCCATGCTCACCATCAGCAGGCTCGCGGCGTACGCCGGGGTGACGGTGCGGGCGGTACGCCACTACCACCGGATCGGACTGCTGCCGGAGCCCGAACGCGACCGGTCCGGCTACCGGACCTACGGCGCCGCCGCGGTCGTACGACTGATCCGCATCCGCACCCTGGCGGACGCCGGCGTGCCGCTGGCCCGGGTGCAGGAACTCCTCGACGCGAGCCCGGACGAGTTCGCCGAAGGCGTCCGGGTCATCGACAAGGAGCTGCGCGCGGAGATCCGGCGGCTGCGGCAGACCCGCGGCAGGCTGGCCCGGCTCGCCGCCGGGGAGCACCTGGCGCTCCCGCGAAGCGTCGTGGACTACCTCGACCGGCTGCGCGGTCTCGGCGTCGAAGAACGGTACATCGAGTTGGAACGGGACGCCTGGATCTTGATCGCCGCCCAAGTGCCGCACCAGATCGACGCCGTGATCGCCAAGAAGCACGAGGAGCTGGGCGACCCCGACACAGTGCGGCTCTACACCCTTCTGAGCCAGGCGCTCGACCGGTCTCCCGACGATCCGCTGATCAGCGAGATCGCCGACCTCCTGGAGCGTCTGATGATCCGCGCCTTCGCGGCCGGCGAGATGGGCCCCGACCCCTTCGACGACCCGTTCGTCGACCTGCTGGACACGACCATGGCCGAGGCCGCCCCGGGCGCCGAGCGGCTCCTGGCCATTCTGGAGGAACGGGGCTGGAGGGGCTGGACCCGCATCGAACGCGTGCGCGGCGACCGACCCGGCACCGAACCGCCGCCCTCGTGACCCCGGCACGCGGCCGGGGAACGGTACCGCTCCCGCCCCCGGGCCGGCCGGAACGGCCGCCGGACCGTGGACAGTCACGGGGCGGTCGGAAACCATGGCACGCATGCCTGCCTGAACCATCGGAGCCGAGCCCGTCCGCTACGCGGGCGTCGACGAGGTGATGCGGGAGTACGTCACCGAGTTGGGGCGGCGTGTACTGGGTCGCGCGGTGACAGCCGCGGAGCACAAGATGCCGGCCGGGGGTGATCGGCACCCTGGCTTCGGCCCGCCCGCCTGCGCTTTCCTCGTCGCACGCGGTGAGCGGGGCGAGTTCATGGGCTGCGCGGCCGTACGGCTGCTGACCGGCGCCGCTCCGGCGACCCCGGAATTCAAGCGACTGTACGTGCGCCCCGCCGGACGGGGGCGGGACTGGGCCGCGGCCTGCTGTTGGCCGCCGAGGAGACGGCCAAGCGCTTCGGCGCCGTCCGGCTCGTGTGCGAAACGAACACCCAGCTCACCGATGCCCGGACACTCTACGCCAGGCACGGCTACCGGGAGACCGGGCGTACGAGGGCCACGGCAGGGCGGATCACTGGTTCGCCAAGGATCTCCGCGCCGGACAGCGTGATCGCCACCGCTGGGGGGGGCGGCGGGGGCCTCGGCGGGCGTTAACAAGAATGTCGAACGATGTTAATTAACGACTCGTCAGATCCGACCTAGCATGATCTGGACGTGGAGATTCCGCCACGGCCTCGGGCTTCCTTTCCACTGGGCCTGCACATGAGCCGCACAGCTTGCCCATGTCGTGGAGGGTGCGCTCTTCGCGTCGCATCCGCCGGCAGCCGCGCGCCACCGCGCCACTCGACAGGGCCTCAATGAATCGTCAGGGCTGGTCCATCCGACGCAAGTTCACCGCGCTCCTCCTGCTCCCCCTGGTGTCGCTGGCCGCACTCTGCGGCTACGCCGCCTACCTGTCTCTCGGCAACGCGTTGACCCTCTCCCACGTGGACACCATCGGCAATCACCTCGCCGCCCCCCTCGGCCGCACGGTGGTGGCCCTCGAGAGCGAGCGGCGGGAAGCGGTCGTGGCGGCCACCGTGCCGGACGGCGACACCGCGTCACCGGATGCCGGGCGCGCGGCCAGCGACGCGGCGATAGCGGCGTTCCTGAAGGAGGCGCACGACGACGAGGTGCGCCGCGCGGAGAGCGACTCGGTGCGCGAGGGCGTCGACCGCGCCGAGGAGTCCCTCGCCACCCTGGCCGACATCCGGCGCGGGACGGACGCGGGCACCAGCACGCCGGATCAGGTCATGGCCGCCTACACGGGCATCAACGACGACATCGCCGAGGCGCTGCGGGCCATGACGATCCTCCCGGACGAGAGTGCTCAGGAGTTCGGCCAGGCCCTCTACACCCAGGTGCCCGCGGGCGACCTCCTCTCCCAGGAGGACGCGCTGATCTCGGCCACCGCCGCCACCCCCGACGGCCGGCTGAACGCCGCCACCTACCGCACCCTGGTCCAGACCATCGGCGCTCGGCGGCTGCTGAGTGCCGAGATGATCGCCCGGCTGCCCGCCGAACAGCGCAAGCCCTTCCTGGAGCTCGCCGCCCCCGGCGGGACGATGGCCAAGGTCACCGCCCTGGAGGACAGCCTCATCGACGCGGGCCCGACCGCCCGCTCACTCCCCTTCACCATCAAGGAGTGGCGTGCCGCCTACGACGCCACGGCCAAGGTGACCAGCACGACCGCCCTCGACTACATCGACCTGGTGTTCACCCGCACCGGACCGCCGGCCCACCGCGCGTTCGTCGAACTCGCCGTCGCGGGCTCGCTCGGCCTCGCCTCGCTGATCGTCTCGGTCGTGATGTCGATCCGTATGGCGCGCTCCCTCGTCGGTGACATCAACCGCCTCAACACCTCCTCGCGCAACCTCACCGACGACCAGCTCCGCGATGTCGTGGGCCGACTGCGCCGAGGGGAGACGGTGGACGTGCACACCGGCATGAAGAGCCCCGTCTTCGTCAACCGGGAGATGGCGGAACTGGGCGCCGCCTTCGACGCGCTGCAACGCACCGCCGTGGAACTCGCCCAGGAGGACGTCCGCCTGCACCAGGGCATCAACCAGCTCTTCGTCAACCTCGCCCGCCGCAGTCAGGTGCTCGTCCACCGGCAGCTCAGCCTGCTCGACGTGATGGAACGCCACGAGGAGGACGCCAACGCCCTGGACCGGCTCTTCGAACTCGACCAGCTCGCCACGCGCATGCGGCGCTACGCCGAGGGCCTGCTGATCGTCTCGGGTTCCGCGCCGGGCCGGTTCTGGCGCCGGGCGGTCCCCGCCGTGGACGTCGTACGCGGCGGCATCGCGGAGACCGAACAGTACGCGCGGGTCGTCGTACTGCCCGTGCCCGCGGTGGGCATCCAGGGCCGGGCCGCCGCCGACGTCATCCATCTGCTCGCCGAACTCGTCGAGAACGCGGAGGCGTTCTCGCCCTCCGACAGCGAGGTCCGGGTCAGCGCGGGCCGCGCGGCCAGTGGCCTGGTCATCGAGATCGACGACCGCGGTCTCGGTATGCCGCCCGAGGAACTGGCCGCGGCCAACCGGCGCCTCAGTGCCCCGCTGGACATCACCACCCTGGACAGCACCCGCCTCGGCCTGGTCACGGTGGGCCGCCTGGCCCACCGCCACGGCATCGAGGTGACCCTGCGCCGCTCGCCCTACGGTGGCGTCAACGCGGTGGTCCTCATCCCCGACGACCTGCTGGAGGAGAGCCGGCCCCAGGAGCGCCCGGCCCCGACGGACCACGAGGCCCTGACCCCGACAAGCCACCAGGCCCTGACCCCGGCGGCAACCGGCCAGCCGACACCCGCGCACGCGCACACGACGCCGGCCCCGGTGGCGACCCCGGCCCCCGCCCCCGCCCCCACCCCGACGGCAGCCCCGTCCCGCCCGGCACCGGCGCACCCCCGCCCCGCCCCCACGCCTCGCCCCGCCCCCGCGCCCGCCCCTGCCACAGGCTCCGTCCCGGTGCACGGCGGCATGATCGACGGCCTCCCGGTCCGCGTGCCCCAGGCTAATCTCTCGAACGAGGTCGCCGCGGCCGGCGGCACCGGCGGTCGCGGACAGCTCATGGACTGGGGCCGCACCGACTACGAGCGGCGCGTCGGCTCACCGGCGCCCGCGCCCGCACAGGTGCCGGGGCAGGCCGCGGCACCGGCACCGGCACCGGCAGCGGCAGCGGCCGGGATGCCGACGCACGGTCCGGCCGGCTCCCAGCCCTCCCCGGGCGAACGGCTCCGTGCACGGGTGACCGAACGCCCCGATCAGGTCCGTTCGATGATGTCCGCCCTCCAGGCGGGCGCGGCCCGCGCCCGGGTGGAGCAGTACGCCGTCCCCGGCGACCCGGCGGGCCGGCCGCGTGGTGACGCCCTCGGTCACGAGGCGCACACCGCTTTCCCCGCCCACATCCCCACTCCCAGAAAGCATGGTTGACAGCGTGGCTGACATGACCCAGGTCGGCCCGTCCGAGACGGGCTCCCCACTCGACTGGCTGCTGAGCGACATGGTGCGCAACGTGCCGGAGATCGGTCACGCCGTCCTGCTGTCCGCGGACGGGCTGCTGCTCGGCGCTTCCGAGGCACTCGACCGCGACAACGCCGAACGGCTCTCCGCGGTCGCCTCCGGTTTCCACAGTCTCGCCAAGGGCGCCGGCCGCCACTTCGGCGGCGGAGCGGTGCTCCAGACGGTGGTGGAGATGGAGGGCGGCTTCCTGTTCGTGTGCGCGGCGGGCGACAACTCCTGTCTGACCGCGCTGACCCGCCAGGGCGCGGACATCGGTGTCGTCGCCTACGAGATGGCCATGCTGGTCAAACGCCTCGGCTTCCACCTGTCGGTCGAAGGCCGATGACCCACGCGCAATGGGTGGACGAGGCGGCCGGCCCGGTGGTCCGCCCGTACGCCATGGTGCGAGGACGGACCCGTAACGAGGGCTACTTCTTCGATCTGGTGGCCTTCGTGGTCACGACGGACGACCCCGGCCCCCTTCAGCACGAGGTGGAGATGCAACCCGAGCATCGGGCGATCCTCACCCTGTGCCGCAGACCGCGCCCGGTGGGCGAGGTGGCGGCGCGGATGAACCTGCCGGTGGGGGTCGTGCGCGTCCTGCTCGGAGATCTCTTCAGCGCCCGGGCCATCCGGGTGCGACAGCCCGCCGACCCAGCGGCGCGGCCCAGCGTCCGCATGATCAGAGAAGTACTCGAAGGACTGCGCGCACTGTGAGTGTGAGACGGAAAGGCAAGCCCGCCATGACCGATATGTCGCGAACAGAGCTACCGGACGCCGCGAAGATCCTGGTGGCAGGGGGATTCGGGGCGGGGAAGAGCACGCTGGTCTCCACGGTCAGCGAGATCGTCCCCTTCCACACGGAGGAGACGCTGACCCGGTCCGGCGTCGACGTGGACGACCTGTCGGGTGTCGAACGCAAGAGCACGACCACGGTGGCCCTGGACTTCGGCCGGATCACCATCCACAACCGGCTCTCGCTCTTCCTGTTCGGCACTCCCGGTCAGGACCGCTTCTGGTTCATGTGGGACGAACTGGCCGCCGGGGCGCTCTGCGCGGTCGTCCTGGCCGACACCCGGAGGCTGCCCGACTGCTTCTCGGCAGTCGACTACTTCGAGCGCAGCGGACTGCCCTTCGTGGTCGCCGTCAACTGCTTCGAGGGCGCCCGTCGCTACCCGGCGGAGACGGTACGCCAGGCACTGGCGCTGGGCCCCCACGTACCGGTCCTGCTCTGCGACGCCCGCCTGCGCACCTCGGTCAAGGAGACGTTGATCCAGGCGGTCGAACATGTGCTGGCGGTGGAGACCCGGCGCGGGGCGGCGGTGTAGGGGACGACGAGCACACTGCGCGGCGTGGGGCACACTGGACGGCGTCCCACCTCCGACTACACATGGACATACGGTAGAAAAAATGGAGATACGCCCGGTCCCCTTCGACCACCCCGACGCCGTGAAGCTCAACGACGAGGTCCAGGCCGAGTACGCCGTCCGCTACGGCGACGACGGCGACGAGACCTACCTGGAACCGTCGCACTTCACGCCGCCGAACGGCCTGTACCTGATCGCGTACGACGAGGCCGACGTGCCCGTGGCGACCGGCGGCTGGCGGGCGCAGCAGGCCAACGAGGAGAACTACCGGGACGGCGACGCCGAGCTGAAGCGGATGTTCGTCATCGAGCAGATGCGCGGCCGGGGACTGGCCCGCCGCATCCTCGCCGCCCTGGAGGCGGACGCCCGCGCGGCGGGGCGCAGCCGGATGGTCCTGGAGACCGGCACCCAGCAGCCGGAGGCGGTGGCCCTGTACCTCTCCAGCGGCTACCAGCCGTGCGAGAAGTTCGGCTTCTACCGCTTCCACGACAGCAGCCTCTGCTACGCCAAGAATCTCTAGGCCCGCAGAAACGCCAGCACCGCCAGCACCCGCCGGTGCGTGTCGTCGCCCGGCGGCAGGTCCAGCTTGGCCAGGATGGAACCGATGTGCTTGCCGACGGCGGCCTCGGACACCACCAGCGTCCGGGCGATCGCCCCGTTGGACCTGCCCTCCGCGACCAGCGCCAGCACCTCGCGTTCGCGTGGGGTGAGCCGGGCCAGCGGATCGCGGCGCCGGCGCAGCAGTTGCCGTACCACCTCGGGGTCGACGACCGTGCCGCCGGCCGTGACGTCGCACAGGGCCGCCACGAAGTCCTCGACCTGGCCGACCCGGTCCTTCAGCAGATACCCGACGCCCGACCCGTCTCCCGAATCCAGCAGCTCGGCGGCGTAGGCGCGCTGCACGTACTGGCTGAGCACCAGCACCGGCAGTCCGGGCCGCTCCGCGCGCAGCGTCACCGCGGCCCGCAGCCCCTCGTCGTGCAGCCCCGGCGGCATCCGTACGTCCGTCACCAGCACGTCGGGGCCGTGCTCCCGCACCGCCGCGACCAGCGCGTCCGCGTCCCCGACCGCCGCGACGACCTCGTGTCCGAAGCGGGTGAGCAGGCCGGTCAACCCCTCGCGCAGCAGCACGCTGTCCTCGGCGAGGACTATCCGCAGGGATCGGGCGTCGGCCGGCAAGGGAGCTCCACTCGCAGCAGGGTCGGTCCGCCCGGCGGGCTGGACAGGGTGAGTCTGCCATCGAGCACCGACACCCGGTCCGCGAGCCCGGTCAGGCCGCTGCCGTGCTCCGGGTCCGCACCGCCGCGTCCGTCGTCGGCGACCTCCAGGACCAGCCGCCCGGCCGCCCACCCGCCGCGCACCTCGGCCCGGCCGGCCCCGCTGTGCCGGGCCACATTGGCCAGCGCCTCGCAGACCACGAAGTACCCGGCGGCCTCGACGGGAGGCGGCAGCCGCCCCGGAAGGTCCAGTTCCAGCTCCACCGGCACCGGGCTGCGGTCGGCGGCGTCGGCCACGGCGGCCGGCAGGCCGTAGTCGGCGAGCACCTTGGGATGGATCCCCTGGATGAGCGCGCGCAGGTCGGCCAGGGCCAGCTCGGCCTCCCGGTGCGCGCGGCCCAGTTGCGCGGCCAGCGGGCCCCCGGGCGGGGCGTCCAGGCGGGCCAGGCCGAGGGCGAGCCCGAGGGCGACCAGCCGCTGCTGGGCACCGTCGTGCAGATCGCGTTCGATCCGCCGCCGCTCCGCCTCGAAGGCGTCGACCAGCCGGGCCCGGGACCGGACGAGTTCGGAGACCCGGTCGCCGTCCGGGCCGGCGCACAGCACCACCCGCGCCAGCTCCGCCCGCGCCCCCGCCAGCGCCCCCAGCGCGTACGCCCCGGCGACCAGCAGCACCAGCCCCAGCGCGGCGGCCGCCGTGGCGGCGGGCCAGCCCTCGACGAGCCACACCTTCAGCACCTTCGCCTCGCCGTCGGCGGCGACCAGCGCGGGCGCCGCGACCATCGAGAGCGGGACCACCGTGCAGGCCGGCACCACCGCCGCGTCCAGCGGCCACAGGACGAAGCCGAGCAGGACCGCGTACCCGAGTTCCCGCCAGGTGGCCGGCTCCCGGACCCGCGTGGTCAGCCACGCCGGCAGTCCCGCCCGGCCGGGCGGCCGGTGCCGCCCGCCGGGCACCGGCCCCACCCCCGCCAGCCGCAGCCGGTGGCGCTCGACCGCGGCGACGGGTATCCCGGCCAGCGCGGTCAGCCCCAGCACCGGCAGCCCGATGACGACGACGGCCAGCGCGCCCCCGACCAGCACCCCGCTGACGATCACCACCAGCACGACCGCCCCGAACAACGCCCCGCTCACCAGGTACGCGACCGCCCGCCAGGGCCACCCCGACCCCAGGTACCCGCGCCCGCCGAGCGCCCCCCACATCGTCATGCGGATCACCGTACGGGCGGCCCACGGACCCTCACCATCACCGTGACCGGAGCCTCGGGGGTATGCCTGGCCCCACCCCGACTCTCGCCCCTGCCGCACTGACCGGACCCGTCCGCCCGGGATTGGCTAGGGCCATGGAAACCGACGCGATCGAACTGCGGGACGTCAGCAGGCGCTACGGCGCGGGGGGCGGCGGGGTGCGGGCCCT
Source organism: Streptomyces sp. JW3 (assembly GCF_052216785.1). Lineage (NCBI taxonomy): Bacteria > Bacillati > Actinomycetota > Actinomycetes > Kitasatosporales > Streptomycetaceae > Streptomyces > Streptomyces sp. JW3. The sequence goes on from NZ_JBQOUX010000080.1 coordinate 27,906, forward strand.
GGATGGTGTCTCGCTCGCCTTCCCCACCGGCACCTTCACCGCTGTGATGGGCCCGTCCGGCTCCGGCAAGTCGACACTGCTGCACTGCGCGGCGGGCCTGGACCGCCCCACCTCCGGGTCGATACGGCTCGGCGGGACGGAACCGACGGAGCTGACGGCGCTGAGCGAGCGACGGCTGACGCTGCTGCGCCGGGCCCGGATCGGGTTCGTGTTCCAGGCGTTCAACCTGCTGCCGGCGCTGACCGCCGAGCAGAACGTCGCCCTGCCGCTGCGCCTGGCGGGCAGGCGCCCACGCCGGGCGGAGGTACGGGAGGCGCTGCGCCGGGTCGGCCTCGCGGACCGCGCCCGGCACCGGCCGCCGCAGCTGTCCGGCGGCCAGCAGCAGCGCGTCGCGATCGCCCGCGCCCTGATCACCCGCCCCGAGGTGCTGTTCGGCGACGAACCGACCGGCGCGCTCGACACGGTGACCGGCCGGCAGGTCCTGTCCCTGCTGCGGGAGATGGTGGACGCCGACCGCCGCACGCTGGTCATGGTGACGCACGACCCGGTGGCCGCCGGGTACGCGGACCGGGTGGTGTTCCTGGTCGACGGCCGGGTGCACGGCGAGCTGACCGGCGGCGCCCCGGCCGGCGAGATCGCGGCCCGGATGGCCTCCCTGGAAGCGCACGACGCGCGGGCCGTGCCGTGCTGACCCTCGCCCTGGGCACCGTGCGCACGCTCCGGGTCCGCTGGACCGCCTTCGCCGGCGGTTTCGTCGCCCTCGCGCTCGGCGTCGCGCTGCTCACGGTGATGGGCCTGGCCCTGGCCTCGGCGGCGGACGCCCCAGGTCGCGCCCCGGAGCGGTTCGCCGCCGCGCCGGTGGTGGTGCGCGGCACGGACACGCTGCGCGTGCCGACCCCGGCCGGCGTACGCACCGCGCGGCTGGACCGTCCGCGCCCGGTACCGCCCGGCACGGTCGCCGCCCTGCGCGCGCTCGGCGCGGTCACCGAGGACCGCTCCTTCCCGGTGCGGATACCGGGAGAGTCCGGGGCGCTGGTCGGTCACCCGTGGTCGACGGCGGCCTTCGCCCCGTACGAGCTGACCGCGGGCCGGGCGCCGCGCGCCGCCGACGAGGTGGTCGTCACCGGCGGCCGGGCCGCGCCGGGCGACCGGCTGCGCACCGGGCACGGCCCGGTCCGGGTGGTGGGGACGGTGGCCGGCCGGGGCTTCGAGCGGGCCGTCTTCTACTCCGACGCGCGGGCCGCCCGGCTGGCCCCGGTCAGCACCCAGCTGGTGGTGGCCGCGGACCCGGCGGCGGTACGGCGGGCCGTGGGCGACCGGGCCCAGGTGCTGACCGGCGACGCGCGGCGCCTGGCGGACCCGGCACCGGACCGGGACCGGGCGGCGGTGACGGCCCTGAACTCCCTGTTCGGCACGGCGGGCGGGGTGGCCGCCTTCGTCTCCGTCTTCGTCGTGGCGTCGACGTTCGCGTTCACGGTCGCCCAGCGGCGCCGGGAGTTCGGGCTGCTGCGGCTGGCCGGCGCGACGCCGGGCCAGGTGCGCCGGACGGTGTACGCGGAGGCGCTGCTGATCGGCGTGGCGGCCTCGGCGGCGGGCTGTGCGCTCGGCGGGTACGCCGCCCCGCACCTGGCGGCCCGGACCGTGGCGGGCGGACTCGCCCCCGCCTGGTTCACCATCGGCGACCACACCTGGCCGTACCACGCGGCGTTCTGGACCGGTCTGGCGGTGGCGCTGTGCGGGGTGACCGCGGCGTCCTGGCGGGCGGGCCGCACCCGGCCGGCCGAGGCGCTGCGCGAGGCGTCGGCGGAGCACGGCGCCCGTGCCCGGGGCCGGCTGCTCGCCGGTACGGCGCTGCTGGCGACGGCTGCCGCGACCGCCGGGTGGGCGCTGCTGACCGACCCGGCCGACCTGCTGCACCGCAAGACGTACATCAGCCGCCCGATGCTGCTGATCACGGCGGTCGCCCTGCTCACCCCACCGCTGGCGGGCCCGCTGGTCCGGCTGCTGACCTGGCTGCCGGCCCGGCTGCCGGGCGGTCTGCTCGCGGATCTGGTCCGGGAGAACGCCACGGCGGCCGCCCGCCGCACCGCCGCCGTCGCGGCCCCGGTGCTGGTGACGGTGGCGTTGACGGGTTCGCTGCTCGGCGCGACGGCGACGCTCGACGCGGCGCGGGCGGCCGAGGCCCGTACCCGCACGACGGCCGACTTCGTGGTGACGGCGGACGGCGGCCTGGACGCGGCGACGGTACGGCGGCTGCGGGCCGTGCCCGGCACGGCGGCCGTCTCGGCCACCGCGGCCAGTTCGGTGTACGTCGTGGAGGAGGACGTGGCGCTGATCCGGTCCGCCGCCCGCGCGGCCGACCCGAAGGCGCTCGCCGCGACCACCCGGCTGCCGGTGACAGCCGGCTCGCTCACCGACCTCGACGACGACTCGATCGTCGTCAACGAGGAATGGGAACGGCACACCGTCGGGCAGCGCGTACCGGTCCGCCTCGCCGACGGCACCCGCCGCACCCTGCGGGTCGCCGCCGTCCTGGCCGTCGGCACGGGCGACAACGGCGTGTACGTCACCCCGGCCAACGCGCCGGGCGCCCCGGTGGACCGGGTGGAGGTGACAGTGGCGGCCGGCGCCGACCAGGAGACCGTGGCGGCCGGACTGCGAGCGGCGATCGGGTCCACGGACGGCCGGGTGACCACCGCCGCCGCCTGGCTGCGCGCCACCGCGCCCCGCACCGACGGCACCACCGGCCTCGGCTTCTTCCTGGTACTCGGCATCGCCCTGGTCTACGCGGCCATCGCGCTGGCCGGCACCCAGGTCATGGCGACGGCCGACCGGAGCCGCGAACTGGCCGCCCTGCGCCTGGCGGGCGCGACCACGCCCCAGGTCCTCGGCCTGGTCGCGGTGGAGGCGCTGACCGTGGCCGCCGCCGGCGCGCTGCTCGGCGTCCTGGTGGCGGCGCTGAACCTGCTGGGGATGGCCTGCGCCCTGACCCTGCTGTCGGCCCCGGCGGCCCCGGTCCTGCCATGGCCCGCCCTCGGCGCGGCCGCGGGCGCCTGCGCGCTGACCGCCGTGGTCTTCGCGGTGCTCCCGGCGGGCGGCGCTTCCCTCCTCGACCGCTGAACCGGCAGCACGCAGATCCCGCCCGACCAACCGATCGGACGGGATCTTGTCAATCGCTCCTGACATACAGTCAGAAGCAATGTCGCGGTGGGTGTTCACGAGTGGGGCTGACGTGCAGCGACAAGCGGCCCTGAAGATCGTTCCCCGTGTCGCCGTAGATCGTTACCCAGCGGCGAGGGAACCCGGGCTCGACCGCCTGCGACCGACCGTTCGCGAGGTGCGTAACCACACTCCACCGCTCCGCGCCCCCCTTCCGGGTGATGCGCCCAAGCGAGTTTCGAAGTAATTTCAAAGTCATGAGTACCGAGAGTGCAGCCGTGAACTTCTCCGAGCTGGTGAACAAGAACAAGCAGACGCTGGCCCGGCTCCAGGAAACGCCGAGACTGCTCCTGCATCGCAGAGACGGCGAGGATCTGGTCCTCACCACCGCGGCGCGGGCCGAACAGGACCAGACCGTGGTGTCGGCAGCCACCCGGATGCTGGCCGCGATGGCGCGCCGGGAGCCCGGCAGTATGGAACTGCTCCTCGACATACTGCCGGACGCCTTCCCCTGGGTGCGCTTCCTGCCCGAGGCCGATCTACACGCCTTCGCCGTCGAACTGGTCGACACCATGCGCGGCGCCGACTCACTCGGCAACAGCGCCTCCGTCGCCCAGTTGCTCATCGCCTGGCAACACACCGCCGAGGTCTACTCCGACCCCGAACTGCTGGCCGCGCTGACCAGAGACCACGGCGACGACTACGGCCCGGTACCGGACCCTCGGGACGTCGCATGACCGCGGGCCGCGGCGACCGTGCCGCGCCCCCGGCACCGGACGGCCACTGGGAAGTCCGCTTTGCTGACGCCGCCTCGGCCAAAGGCTGGGAGAGCCTCGCCCAGCAAGCCCGCGAGAACACCTGCCGCGCCTGGATCACCATGCGCACCGCCCCCAGACCGGCCACCGAGTCACCCCGGCACCACCCGCCTCAAGGGCGGTCTGGCGCATGGCACCCATCGCGGTCAGACCTGTGAGCAGTGGCAGATCGAGGTGACCGGCGGCGGCCGCATCTGGTACCTCCTCGACACCACCCGGGAGACCTGCTGGATCACCTTCGCAGGTACAGGGCACCCGCGAGCCACAGACCGACGCTGACAGCCGAGTGGGCGCCCTCTCAAGAGCGGCGGTGATGCACCTTGACCGCGGGTGCGGGTGCGGGTCGGTCCGTCCGGTGCCGACCGGCCCTGGAAGAGGAGGCTAGAACAGATCCCGGAAACGACGAAGATCCCGACCGATCATGAAGATCGGCGGGATCTCGTCAACCGCTCCCGAGCGAACTCAAGAACAGTCGTGCGGTGGACCTGAGGGGATTCGAACCCCTGGCCCCCTCGATGCGAACGAGGTGCGCTACCGGACTGCGCCACAGGCCCTTGCAACGAGTGAAACTCTAGCACCCCTCCCGGCCTGCTCAAAAATCCCTTCCGGAGCGGAGGGAGCAGCTGGACAGGCCCGGTGGGCTACTCGTTGGCGGCCTTCGGGCGGTCGCCGTCCTCGTACTGGTCGAACAGTGGGGTACGGCCCCGCTCCCGGGACCGGCGGGCCGACGCGGCGCGGCGGCCGCCCCGGCGGGCGGGACCCTGCGGCCGGTCCTCGCCACGCTCCTCGGCCCGCTCCTCGGCTCGGTCCGGCGCGGCGGACGGCTCGGCGTCGGACGTCGCGTCGGCGGCCGCCTCCCGGCGGTCCGGCGCGGCGGCGCTGGAGCGGGCGGAGCTCCACGCGTCGGGTGCCGAGAGGTCCACGCCGGCCGTGGCCCGGGGGGCGACCGGCGCGGTCACGTACGTCGGCAGCGGTACCGGCACCGGGTCCCAGCTCTCGCCCTGCCCGGGACGCCGCTGCCGCTCGCGCTGCTGGTCGACCCACTCGGCGTGGTCGGTCTGCTCGACCAGCGCCCGCCGGTCCGCGGCCAGCGCCGACAGGCCGGGGTCGGGCTGCGCGCCGGGCGCCTCGCGCGGCTCCTCGGCGTCGGGCTCGCCGTCGGCGTCGGCCGTGGCCGCCCGCCGGCGGGACTGGCGGCCGCGCTCGCGCAGCCGCTGGGCGGCGACCTCGGCGCGGCGGCGGTCCATCTGGAAGGCGAAACGGCGCCGCTCCTGCGCCCGGAGGTAGGCGATGTACGCGCTGAGCAGCACGGCCGGCACGGCGGGCGCCCACAGGAACGCCAGCCCGCCGACCGCGGCGACGACCGCGCCGAGCGTGAAGGCGAGGAAGAGCAGCACGGTGGTCCGGCGGCGGCGGGCGAGCGCCTTGACGCGTCTGGCGCGGGCCGCCGCGGCCTGGGCCGCCGCCCGGTCACCGGCGTCCCGCCGGGCGGGACGCTGTTCCCGCACGGCCGGGGCCGGGGGCTGCGGGGCCGGAGCCGGGGCCGGCCGGCGGACCTCCGGGCGGGTTCTGGACACGGCGAAGGCCCGGACGTCCACCGAGTCGGTGACGGCGTCCGGGTCGCCGGGGCCGGGCTCCCCCTCGTCGGTGGAGCGCGCCCGCAGGTCCTTGGCGTACCGGCGCTCCATGCCCGCCCGTCCGGACAGAAGCCGGATGGCGGTGCTGAAGCGTTCGGTCGGACGGGCCTCGTTCAGCTCGTCCTGCCTACGGAGCCACATCGGCACCAAGTAGGCGGCCCAGGCCCCGACGATGACTGCGTAGATGAGGCCGCTGCTGCTCACGCCTCACACGGTAGAGGGAGCTGCGCGAAGGGATCCGCCAATTGAGCCGGTGTGTCGCACGATCTGGCTGATATTTCAAAATTTTTTTCGGACCGGTGACAATTCCCGGACTCGAACGGCTCTAATTCGAACGTTTATTCAATTCCCGAGGTGTTCTGGGTCCGGCGCCGGTGCCAACGCCGCATGAGGCTCTCCGGGACCTCCTCCGCGGTCAGCGCGAAGACGAGGTGGTCGCGCCAGGCGCCGTCGATGTGCAGATAACGCGGGCGCAGGCCCTCCTCGCGGAATCCGAGTTTCTCCACGACCCGGCGGCTGGGGCCGTTCTCGGGGCGAATGCAGACCTCGATGCGGTGCAGGCCGACGGTGCGGAAACAGTGGTCGACGACGAGTGCCACGGCGGTCGGCATCACCCCGCGGCCGGCCACCGCCTCGTCCACCCAGTAGCCGACGTGTCCGGAGCACATCGAGCCCCAGGTGATCCCGGCGACGGTGAGCTGCCCGACCAGCCGGCCCTGGTACTCGATGACGAACGGCAGCATCCGGCCCGCGTTGGCCTCGGAGCGCAGGTGGCGGACCATCTGGCGGTAGGTCGGCCGGTGCGCGAGCGGGCCGCCGGGGCCGGGCGGCGGGATGGTGGCCTCCCAGGGCCGCAGCCAGTCCCGGTTGCGCCGGTTGACCTCGCGCCAGGCCCGCTGGTCACGCAGCTTTATCGGCCGCAGGACGACGTCGCCGTCCACCAGCTGCACCGGCCAGGATGGGCTGTTCAGCTCGCACCCCCACGGGTGTCGCCGGGTCTGGGGTGGTCGCCGCCGCGGAGCTGGTCGACGGCGTGCCGCAGCAGCGGTTCCAGTACGGCCAGTCCGTCCTTCACCCCGCCGGTGGACCCGGGCAGGTTGACGACGAGCGTGCCGCCCGCCACCCCGGCCAGGCCGCGGGAGAGCGCCGCGGTGGGCACCTTGTCGCGGCCCTGCGCCCGGATCGCCTCCGCGATGCCCGGCACCTCGCGGTCGAGCACCGCGCGGGTCGCCTCGGGGGTGCGGTCGGTGGGTGACAGGCCGGTGCCGCCGGTGGTGACGATCACGTCGTACCCGGCGTCGACCCCGGCGCGCAGGGCGGCCTCGACCGGCTCGCCGTCGGGCACGACCTGCGGGCCCTCGACGGTGAACCCGAACCGGGTGAGGCCCTCGGCGATGAGCGGACCGCCCTGGTCCGCGTAGATTCCGGCGGCGGCCCGGTTGGAGGCGGTGACCACCAGGGCGCGGTACGGGGCGGGCAGCGCCCCGCCGGCCGGCGCGCCGGCCGTCATGACCGGCTCCAGTCGCCCGACTTGCCGCCCGTCTTCTCCTCCACCCGCACGTCCGTGATGACCGCTCCCTTGTCGACCGCCTTCACCATGTCGATCACGGTGAGCGCGGCGACGGAGACCGCGGTGAGCGCCTCCATCTCGACGCCCGTGCGGTCCGTGGTCTTCACGGTGGCCACGATCTCCACGGCGTCGTCCGCGACCGACAGGTCCAGTGTCACACCCGACACCGACAACGGGTGGCACAGCGGGATCAGGTCGGGGGTGCGCTTGGCTCCCATGATGCCCGCGATCCGGGCGGTGGCCAGCGCGTCGCCCTTGGGGACGCCCGCGCCACGCAGCAGCTCGACGACCTCGGGGGCGACCAGGACCCGGCCGCTGGCGCGGGCGGTGCGGGCGGTCACGTCCTTCTGCGAGACGTCGACCATACGGGCGGCGCCCGCCTCGTCGATATGGGTCAGTCGGTCCTGCGTGCTCATGACGTGTGCGGCGCTCCCGGTCCGGGCCCGCGCGGTGCGGCTCGCGGGCCAGTTGTGCGCGACACGCTACCCCCATGCCGACGCGCGCACCGGGGCAGGACCGCCCTGCGGACGCCCGCGCGGACACTCAGCCGAGCAGCACGACCTCGACCTCGGTGCCGGGCTCCACGCTCACCACGTCCTCGGGTACGACGATCAGCGCGTCGGCGTGCGCCAGCGCGGCCACCAGGTGCGAACTCGCGCCGCCGACCGGGGCGACCGAGCCGTCCGCGTACGTGCCGCGCAGGAACTGCCGGCGGCCCTTGGGCGAGGTCAGCGCCTTGTCGGTGGTGAGGGTGGCGGTGGTGCGGGGGCGGTGCGCGTCCGGCAGGCCCATCAGGGTGCGGATCGCGGGGCGGACGAACAGCTCGAAGGAGACGTACGAGGAGACCGGGTTGCCCGGCAGGGCGAGCAGCGGGGTGTGGTCGGGGCCGACCGAGCCGAAGCCCTGGGGCTTGCCGGGCTGCATGGCGAGCTTGCGGAACTCGACGCCGCTGCCCGGCTCGTCCTCGTCGGCGACGTGCGCGAGGGCCTCCTTGACGACGTCGTATGCGCCGACGCTCACCCCGCCGGTGGTGACCATGAGGTCGGCGCGCACCAGCTGGTCCTCGATGGTGGCGCGCAGCGTCTCGGCGTCGTCGGCGACGGCGCCGACCCGGTAGGCGATGGCGCCGGCGTCGCGGGCGGCGGCGGTGAGCGCGAAGCTGTTGGAGTCGTAGATCTGGCCGTGGGTCAGCTGCTCGTCGGGCTGGACGAGTTCGCTGCCGGTGGACAGGACGACCACGCGGGGGCGGGGGCGGACCCGGACCCGGCCGCGGCCGATCGCGGCGAGCAGGCCGAGCTGCGGCGGACCGAGGACGGTGCCGGCGCTCAGCGCGCGGTCGCCGGCCCGGACGTCGCTGCCGGCCGCGCGGACGTGCGCGCGGGCCTCGGCCGGGCGGTACACGTAGACCTGGCCCTCGGCGCCCTCGGGGGCCGCGCTGCGGGCCCGCATGCCGGTGACCGGGCCCGCGCCGAGGCCGCCGTCGGTCCACTCCACCGGCACCACGGCCTCGGCGCCGGGTGGCAGCGGGGCGCCGGTCATGATGCGGGCGGCCTGGCCGGGGCCGACCCGGAGCTGGTCGCCGGCGCCCGCGGCGACGTCCCCGATCACCTCCAGGCAGGCCGGGAACTCCTCGCTGGCACCCGCGACGTCCGCGACCCGTACCGCGTAGCCGTCCATGGAGCTGTTGTCGAACGGCGGCAGGGAGACCGGCACCGTGACGTCCTCGACCAGGACGCAGCCCTGGGCCTCCAGGAGGTTCAGCTCGATGGGGTCCAGCGGGCGGACCGTGGCGAGGATGTCCTCCAGGTGGTCCTCCACCGACCACAGCCGGTCCTCGGCGGGTGCGTCGGGACCGTCCTGGCCGGCGGTGCGGGGTGCGGGGGTGCTCAACGTCGTTACATCTCCTCGGCTACGTAACTGCGAAGCCAGGTCCTGAAGTCCGGGCCCAGGTCTTCACGTTCGCATGCGAGTCTGACAATGGCACGCAGGTAGTCGCCGCGGTCGCCGGTGTCATAGCGGCGGCCCTTGAAGACGACGCCGTGCACCGGACCGCCGACCTTCTCGTCGGTGGCGAGCTGCTGGAGGGCGTCGGTGAGCTGAATCTCGCCGCCGCGGCCGGGCTCGGTCCGGCGCAGTATGCCGAAGACGTGCGGGTCGAGGACGTAGCGGCCGATGACGGCGTAGTTCGAGGGCGCGTCGGCCGGGTCGGGCTTCTCGACCAGGCCGCTGACCTTGACGACGTCGCCGTCCTCGGTCGTGTCGACGGCGGCGCAGCCGTAGAGGTGGATCTGCTCGGGGGCGACCTCCATGAGCGCGATGACGCTGCCGCCGTACTGCCCCTGGACCTCGATCATGCGCTGGAGCAGGGGGTCGCGCGGGTCGATCAGGTCGTCGCCGAGGAGGACCGCGAAGGGCTCGTCGCCGACGTGCGGGGCGGCGGCCAGCACGGCGTGGCCGAGGCCCTTGGGGTCGCCCTGGCGGACGTAGTGGATCATCGCGAGGTCGCTGGACTCCTGCACCTTGGCCAGCCGGTCGGCGTCGCCCTTCTTCTGGAGAGCCGACTCCAGCTCGTAGTTGCGGTCGAAGTGGTCCTCCAGGGGGCGCTTGTTGCGGCCCGTCACCATGAGGACGTCGTCGAGACCGGCGGCCACGGCCTCCTCGACCACGTACTGGATCGCCGGCTTGTCCACGACCGGCAGCATCTCCTTGGGAGTGGCCTTGGTGGCCGGCAGAAACCGGGTGCCCAGACCCGCTGCGGGGATGACAGCCTTGCTGATCCTGGGGTGCGACTGAGTCATGTCCGCCACCATATCCGCTGCCTTCACAGGGAATCAGCACCTGTGGAGAGACCGTGCTCATATGAGCACATTGGAACAAGTACGGAACAGTACGGGAGTGCCCTTGAGTGCGAACGGACCCGCCGACGAGCCTGACAAGCGCACCTTGCGGCGCGAAATCCTCGCGGTGAGGAACAGGTTGACGGGCGATGACCTGCGGGTGGCGGAGGCGGCGTTGGCCGACCGGGCGCTCGGGCTGGCGGAGCTGGCGAGGGCGCGCACGGTGGCGGCGTACGTCTCGGTGGGCGCCGAGCCGGGCACCCGCGCGCTGCTCGACGCGCTGTGCGCGCGGGGGGTCCGGGTGCTGCTGCCCGCCCTGCTGCCGGACGGCGACCTGGACTGGGGCGAGTACACCGGCGCGGGCTCGCTCGCGCGGGTGCGGCACGGCGGGCGGATGGAGCTGCTGGAGCCCGCCGGGCCGCGGCTGGGACCGGCGGCGGTGACGGCGGCCGACGTGGTGCTGCTGCCCGGGCTCGCGGTCGACGGGCGCGGCCTGCGGCTGGGGCGCGGCGGCGGCTCCTACGACCGGGTGCTGGCCCGGCTGGCGCGGGCGGGGGCGGCCCCGGCGCTGGTGGTGCTGCTGTACGGCGCGGAGGTCGTCGCGCGGGTGCCGGTGGAGCCGCACGACCGGCCGGTGGACGCGGTGGTCACACCGGAGGGGGTGCGGCGGTTCCGCTGAGCCCCGGGGAGACATGGGAGGGGGCG
>NZ_JBQOUX010000081.1:0-36178 GCF_052216785.1 Streptomyces sp. JW3
GGCAGGGTGATGAAGTCGCCCTTCTCGTTGATGCCGGAGAAGTCGACGATGTCCTGGTAGCGCTCCTTGATCTGCTCCCGGGTCATGCCCATCGCGAGGCCGCCGAGGATGACGTTGCGCTCGCCGGTGAGGTCGTTCATCAGGGCGGCGTTCACCCCGAGCAGGGACGGCTGGCCGTCGGTGTAGACCCTGCCCTGCTCGGCGGGGAGCAGGCCGGCGATGGCGCGCAGCAGGGTGGACTTGCCGGAGCCGTTGGAACCGATCAGGCCGATCGCCTCGCCCCGGTAGGCGACGAAGGACACGCCCCGTACCGCGTGCACCTTGCGCACCCCGCGCGCCGTGTCGTCGGAGCCGCGCTTGAGTATGCGGCTCAGGGCGGCGGTGGCGCTGCCCTTGCCGCCGCGGGCGCCGTTGACGCGGTAGACGATGTGCAGGTCGTCGGCGATGACGGTGGGCACCCGCTCGCCCTGGGTCGCCTCAGCCACGGCCGTACCTCTCCTCGGCCTTCCAGAAGTAGACGAAGCCGACCACTCCGGCCAGTACCGCCCAGCCCAGGGCGAAGGCCCACACGTGCGGCGGCAGGTAGGAGGAGCCGTAGCCGTCGATCAGCGCGAAGCGGATCAGGTCCATGTAGATGGCGGCCGGGTTCCACTGGAGGACGTCGGTGAGCCAGCCCGGCACGTCCTTGTTCGCGAGCATCGCCGGGATGGAGAACATCACGCCGGACGCGTACATCCAGGTGCGCATCACGAACGGCATCAGCTGGGCCAGGTCGGGGGTCCGGCTGCCGGCGCGGGCGAAGATCAGCGCGAGGCCGGTGTTGAAGACGAACTGGAGCAGCAGCGCGGGCGGCACCAGCAGCCAGGCGGGGCTCGGGTAGCTGCCGAACCCGATCATGATGATGACCAGCACGATCATCGAGTACAGCAGTTGCTGGAGCTGCTGGAGCGCGAAGGAGACGGGCAGTGAGGCGCGGGGGAAGTGCAGCGCCCGGACCAGGCCCAGGTTGCCGGAGATGGCGCGGACGCCGGCCAGCACCGAGGACTGGGTGAAGGTGAACACGAACACGCCGGTGACCAGGAACGGCACATAGATGTCGTGCGGGATGCCGCGGCGGGCGCCGAGCAGCAGACCGAAGATGAAGAAGTAGACGGCCGCGTTCAGCAGCGGGGTGGCCACCTGCCAGAGCTGGCCCAGTTTGGCCTGGCTGTACTGGGCGGTCAGCTTGGCGCGGGAGAAGGCGAGGATGAAGTGCCGCCGGTCCCAGAGCTGGCGGACGTACTCGACGAGGGAGGGCCGGGCGCCGCTCACGGTGAGGCCGTACTTCTCGGCGAGCCGTGCCGCCGTCAGGCCCTCGTCGGGTGACACGGGCTTGGTCATGGCGACCGTGCCGTCGTGCGTTGTCTCACTCACTAGTGGAAACTTTCGTCTTCGGGATGCGCGGCCGGTACCGGCCTGGCGCACCCTGCGGCTCGGGGCCGCCGGGCGCGCCGGGGTACGAGCTTCTCAGATGACGGGGGGCCGGCCCAGCCGGGTCAGCCGCCACACCGTACGCCACTTCATGGGCCGGCGGGGACCGCACGGGGTGCTCCAGCCCTCCCGGAAGCCACCGAACCACGCCCTCAGCGCGGGGCGCGAGGGGCGGCGGGCGAGCGTGAGCAGCAGCCAGACGCCGAGGTAGACCGGGACCAGGAGGGCGGGCAGGTTGCGGCGGGCCAGCCAGACCCGGTTGCGGGCGACCATCCGGTGGTAGACCGCGTGCCGCGAGGGGGCGGTCGTGGGGTGGTACAGCACCATGTCGGACCGGTAGTCGATCATCCAGCCCGCGTCGAGGGCCCGCCAGGCCAGGTCGGTCTCCTCGTGCGCGTAGAAGAACTCGTCCGGCAGACCGCCGACCTGCTGGAGGACGGCGGTGCGGACGGCGTTGGCGCCGCCGAGGAAGGTGGTGACCCGGGAGGAGCGCATCGGGTCGGCGGCGCGCAGCCGGGGCACGTGCCGGCGCTGGGTCTCGCCGGTCTCCGGGTCGGCGATGCGGAAGCTGACGATGCCGAGCTCCGGGTCGGCGGCGAACGCCTCGCGGCACAGCTCGGCGGTGTCGGTACGGGCCAGCAGGCCGTCGTCGTCCAGGAACAGCAGCACGTCGACGTCCCGGCCGCCGGGGCCGAACGCGTCGATGCCGACGTTGCGGCCGCCGGGGATGCCGAGGTTCTCGGGCAGCTCGACGGTGCGCACGCCCGCGGGGACGTCGGGCACGGGCGAGCCGTTGCCGACGACCACGACCTGGACCGGGTCGCCGTCCTGCTTGGCGACCGAGTCGATCAGGGCGCGCAGTTCCTCGGGGCGGTTGCCCATGGTGATGATGACGGCGCCGACCTTCATGGGGCGGCTCACTTCAGCCTGCTGGAGGCCAGCACGGACACCAGGTGCAGCAGGGTCTGGAGCAGCGCGATGCCGGCCAGCACGGCGGTGCCGAGGCGGGTGAAGAACAGGTCGCCGCGGACGTGGTCCACGATGGCCAGGAGCAGGATCAGCAGCGACGCCTCGATGCCGAGGATGAGGCGGTGGAACCGGAGCAGGGCGGCGGCCCGGCGGGCCAGCGCCATGCCGGAGGAGCGCATCTCGGCGGCGGCCTCCTTGACCGGCGGCATGCCGTTCTGGTGCCGGGCGACGCCGACCAGGTCGGTCTCGGCCTTGATCAGGATGGCGCCGAGCGCGGCCAGCGTGCCGAGGAAGGCCCACAGCCAGTCGATCCGGCCGCTGCCCCACAGGTCGGCGGCGCGCAGGCCGAGGCCGACTAGGACGGCGGCGTCGGTGAGGTAGGCGCCGACCCGGTCCAGGTAGACGCCGCCGAGCGAGTACTGCTTCTTCCAGCGGGCGACCTCGCCGTCGACGCAGTCCAGCAGCAGATAGAGCTGGACCGCGACGACGCCGAGCACGGCGCCCCAGATGCCCGGCACCAGCAGGGCCGGGGCGGCGAGGACGCCGCAGACGGTCATCAGGTACGTGAGCTGGTTGGGTGTGACCCTGGTGTTCACCAGGTAGCGGTCGACCCGCAGGGACACCTCACGCATGTAGAGGCGTCCCATCCAGTGCTCACCGCTGCGCCGGTCCTTGACCCCCGCGGGGTGGACGACCGGACGTAGTTCAGCTACCGATGGCCTTGACATAGTCGGTGTAGACGTCCTTGATCTGGTCGGTTTTCAGGTCGAGGTGTTCGAGGATGGTGTACCGCCCGGGCCGGGTCTCGGGAGCGAACTCCACGGCGCGGACGAACTCCTCGGGGGTGAAGCCGATCTCCTGGGGCAGCACCGGCAGTCCGTGCCGGCGCAGCACCTCGGCCATGTACGCCGACTCCTCGTGCGCCCCGCGCAGATACATCGCGAAGGCCGCGCCCAGGCCGCACTGCTCGCCGTGGGCGGCGGCGCGCTTGGGGAAGAGCAGGTCGAAGGCGTGGTTGATCTCGTGGCAGGCACCGGAGGACGGCCGCGAGTCGCCGGAGACGGACATGGCGATGCCGCTGAGCACGAGTGCCTCGCTCAGCACCTGGAGGAAGTCGTTGTCACCGATGCCGCCGGGGTGGCGCAGTACGGCCTCGCCGGCCTGGCGGGCCATCGCGGCGGCCAGTCCGTCGATCCGCTCGCCCTTGACCCGGTTGGCCAGCTCCCAGTCGGCGATCGCCGAGATGTTGGAGACGGCGTCGCCGATGCCGGCCCGTACGTAGCGCACCGGGGCCTCGCGGATGACGTCGAGGTCGATGACGACGGCGATCGGGTTCGGAACGCCGTACGAGCCGCGGCCCGCGTCGTTGTCGAGGGTGGCGACCGGCGAGCACAGGCCGTCGTGCGCGAGGTTGGTCGGCACCGCGACCAGCGGCAGGCCGACCCGCGCCGCGGCGAACTTGGCGCAGTCGATGATCTTGCCGCCGCCGAGTCCGACGACGGCGTCGTAGTGGCCGGCCTTTATGTCGCCGGCCAGCCGGACCGCGTCGTCCAGGGTGCCGCCGCCGACCTCGTACCAGGTGGCGCCGGGCAGACTCGGCGCGACGCGCTCGCGCAGCCGGGCGCCGGAGCCGCCGCTGACGGCGACGGCGAGCCGGCCGGAGTGCGAGATGCGTTCGTCGTCGAGGACGCAGCCGAGGTCGTCGAGGGCACCCGGGCGGATGTCCACGACCAGCGGCGAGGGGATCAGCCGGGTCAGTACTGGCATGCGATCTCCCGTCCCCGGGCGAGATCGTCGTGGTTGTCGATCTCCACCCACCTGATGTCGCCGATCGGCGCCACGTCGATCCGGAAGCCGCGGTTCACCAGCTCCTGGTAGCCGTGCTCGTAGAACTGCTGGGGGTCGGTCTCCCAGACCGTCTTCAGCGCGTCGGCCAGCTCGGGTGCGGCGTCGCCCTCGATGAGGGTGACGCCGATGTACTCGCCGGTGGCCTCGGCCGGGTCCATCAGCTTGGTGATCTTCGTCATGCCGCCCTTGGCGGGGTCGACGACGACCTTCATCTCCTCGTCGGCCAGCGACTTCACGGTGTCCAGGGCGAGGATGATCTTCTTGCCGTCACCGCGGGCGGCGAGCAGCGTCCGCTCCACGGAGACCGGGTGCACGGTGTCGCCGTTGGCGAGGATCACGCCGTCCTTGAGGGCGTCCCGGCCGCACCACAGGGAGTAGGCGTTGTTCCACTCCTCGGCCTTGTCGTTGTCGATGAGGGTGAGCTTGAGGCCGTACTTCGCCTCCAGCGCCGCCTTGCGCGCGTAGACGGCCTCCTTGCGGTAGCCGACGATGACCGCGACCTCGGTCAGGCCGATCTCGGCGAAGTTGCCGAGGGTGAGGTCGAGAACCGTTGGTTCGCCTTCTATGCCCGCGGGCCCCACCGGCACCAGCGCCTTCGGCAGGCTGTCGGTGTAGGGGCGCAGACGCCGTCCGGCGCCGGCCGCGAGCACGAGGCCGATCATGCGGTTTCTCCTTCATCGTGTACGGCGGGTGAGCCGGCCCGGTGGGCGGACACCCAGTAGCGGATGCTCTCGAAGAGCACCAGCAGGGCCACGGCCACGGCGACGACCGTGAGCGCGACGGTGAACTGTGCGGCGGTGAGCAGCGCGGCCAGCAGGGCGACCAGCAGCGTCCGCCCCTCGTGTCCCCCGACGGCCCGGCGCAGCCAGTTCGGCGGCGCGCCCGCGCCGCCGCGGATGCGGTAGACCGTGTCGTAGTGATGGTAGGCGACCGCCGCCACCAGCCCGAAAGCCGCCGGAAGGGCGCCGTTCACGTCCGCTTTCGCCGCCAGCAGCAGGACGGTGCCGTACTCGGCGGCGCGGAAGAACGGCGGGACCAGCCAGTCGAGGGCGCCCTTGAGCGGGCGGGCGACGGCGGCGGCCGAGGTCACGGCGTACCCGGCGGCGGCGACCAGGGTCCAGGGACCGCCGAAGCCGGTCAGCGCGGCCGTGGCGGTGACGGCGGCGCCGCCGATCAGGGCCACCACGGGGGCGGTGCCGCCGGGCAGGCCGCGGGTCACCCGGGTCAGCGCCTCCGCGACCGGCCCGCTGTCGGCGAGGTCGGCCAGCGCGGTCGCGGCCCGGTCGGTGCGGCGGGCCCGGCGGGTCAGCGAGCGCAGGACCCGGCCGGCCGTGGTGTACGTGGCGGCGAAGGCGCAGCCGACCAGCAGCACGATCAGGGTGATACGGGGCGTCGTGACGGCGGTGAGGACCGCGATCATCGCCCAGCGCTCGCCGATCGGCAGCACGATCATGCGGCGCACCCACACCGTCCAGCCGACGCTGTCGAGCTTGCCGGAGAGCGCGGCGGTGGGGCTGGTGTTGGCGGTGGCGTCAGTGCCTACGACGTGCGCCTCGTTGAAGGAGAAGTCCACGACGTGCCGGCAGGTCTGGAGGACCATCGCGCCGAGGGCGAGCGCCCATACGTCATCGCCGCCACGGGCCGCGCCGAGCGCGAGGCCGGCGTAGTAGGCGTACTCCTTGGCGCGGTCGAAGGTGGCGTCGAGCCAGGCGCCGAGGGTGGAGTACTGGAGGGAGTAGCGGGCGAGCTGGCCGTCGGTGCAGTCCAGTACGAAGGAGAAGAGCAGCAGCAGGCCGGCGGCGACGTAGCCGCCGCGGGTGCCGGTGGCCGCGCAGGCCGCCGCTATCAGGGCGGTGAGCAGGGAGGCGGTGGTGACCTGGTTGGGGGTCAGGCCGCGACGCGCGCACCAGCGGGCGAGGTAGCGGGAGTAGGGGCTGATGCAGAAGGTGGTGAAGAAGCCGTCGCGGGCCTTCACCGCCGACTTCAGCCGGATCGCCTCGTCGTCGACGGCGGCGACCGCCTGCCGGGCCTCGTTGCGGGCCTGCGGGTCGGCGGGGACGGCGGCGACCAGGCTGCCCAGCTCGGGCCGGTGCACCTCGGTGCCGTCCGCGTCGAGGGCGGTGACGATGCGGTCGGCGAGGCTGTCGACCAGGGTGGCCGCCGCGCCCGCGCCGCTCGCGGACATCTGGCGGGCCATCGCGCGGGTCAGGGCCTGGCGGCCGTCCGGCTTGGCCGTCACGGCGCCCGGCACGGCGGCCAGCGGGAAGCGGGGGTCGGTGAGGCCGAGGCGCAGGGTGTGCAGGTGGCCGACGAAGCGGGCGTCGACCACGGCGACCCGTTCTCCGCTGGGCACCTGGGCAAGGCTGCGTTCGGCGTCGGCGGCGTCGGCCGCGAGGCGCACGTCGAAGCCGAGCTCCCGCAGATCGCCCTCGATCGACGAACCGGGAACCGGCTGACCGGTGAGGATGGCGGTCGACAACCGAACTCACTCCCTGGATGCCGACGCCGTGCGCCGGGCCTGTGCATGGTGGGGGCGCCTGTGTCCACAGCCCCCGGGCGGCATGTCGGCAGAGGTTATCGGATGACCAGAACGCCGCGTTCACCGGCCGTTTCACGGACGGTTGACGCGACGTGCCCACGCCTTTGCCGCGATCATCATCGGGGATGCGGGGCCCGGCTAACAAACCGCACCCCTGGTCGACTGGTTCGCAAGGCCGGATGAGAGGCCGGATGAAGGGTGCCTGCGGGGGTACGCGGGGGCCGGGCCGGGCCGGCGCTCGAACCCCTTCCGGCCAGCCTTCGAGCGCCCGTCGACCGCTCTGACCTGCGTAACGTTTCCGCAGGTCAGGCGCAATGACAACGGTGTTCAGTGCCGCGTTGCCGGATGCCGTCGGCCCGTAGTTCACTGTGCTCCCGGACCACAGGGAGGCGGCTTTCATGGGGGCTGGGCACGAGCACGGGCACGCACACGGGCACACCCACGGCGCACCCGCCGGCGCCACGGCGACCGCGGCGTACCGGGGCAGGCTGCGGGTGGCGCTGGCGATCACGCTGACCGTGATGGTCGTGGAGCTCGTCGGCGGGGTGCTGGCCGACTCGCTCGCGCTGGTCGCGGACGCGGCGCACATGGCGACCGACGCGGTGGGACTGGGCATGGCGCTGCTGGCGGTGCACTTCGCCGGGCGCCCGGCCAGCGACCGGCGCACCTTCGGGCTGGCCCGCGCCGAGATCCTGGCCGCGCTGGCCAACTGTCTGCTGCTGCTCGGAGTGGGCGGATACGTCCTGTACGAGGCGGTCCAGCGGTTCGTCACCCCGGCCGGCACCGAGGGCGGGCTGACCGTCGTCTTCGGTGTGATCGGCCTGGTGGCCAACTCGGTGTCGCTGTCGCTGCTGATGCGGGGGCAGGCGGAGAGCCTGAACGTGCGGGGGGCGTTCCTGGAGGTGGTGGCGGACGCGCTGGGGTCGGTCGCGGTGATCGTGTCCGCGCTGGTCATCGTGGGCACCGGCTGGCAGGCCGCCGACCCGATCGCCTCGCTGGTGATCGGCGTGATGATCGTGCCGCGGACGGTGAGGCTGCTGCGCGAGACGCTGGACGTGCTGCTGGAAGCGGCGCCGAAGGATGTCGACATCGCCCAGGTGCGGGCCCACGTACTGGCGCTGGACGGGGTGGAGGACGTGCACGACCTGCACGCGTGGACGATCACCTCCGGGCTGCCGGTGCTGTCCGCGCACGTGGTGGTCAGCTCGGAGGCGCTGAACGCGATCGGCCACGAGAAGATGCTGCACGAACTCCAGGGCTGCCTCGGCGACCACTTCGACGTGGAGCACTGCACCTTCCAGCTGGAGCCGGGCGGCCACGCGGAGCATGAGGCGCGGCTTTGCCATTGAGGTGTGCGGGGCCCGGGAGGCGGCGCCGGGCCCACGGGCCCCACGGGTCCCGAGAGTGCGTGGGCCGGGCCCCGGGAGGCGGCGCGGGCCGTGGAAAGGGGCGCGTAGCTGAAGGCGCGCGCCGGGGAACGCAGCCGTCCGCCGGTCGGTGGGCGTCCTGAGTCCCGACAGGCCCGCCCCGGACGATTCCGCGTCCGGGGCACCGGGCACGATCACCTATCGGGCCCCGTTCCGGCGCCCGGCCGGTCACGTCCGTTGCCCCCGCGCGGTGCCGCGGGACATGCGGGCGGGACGGGGAAGCGCCGGGAGCGCCGACCGGGTACGGCACACTTGGGGCGCGAGGACCGATGCGAAGGATGGGTATGCCGATCACTCCTGCCACCGCGACGCACAGTTCGTCGAACGGCACCGCGGACGCGATTCTGCTGGAACTCGTCGACGAGGACGGCGTCACGATCGGCACGGCGGAGAAGCTCGCCGCGCACCAGCCGCCCGGCCGGCTGCACCGCGCCTTCTCCGTGTTCCTGTTCGACGAGCGCGGCCGGCTGCTGCTCCAGCAGCGGGCGCTGGGCAAATACCACTCCCCCGGCGTGTGGTCCAACACCTGCTGCGGTCACCCCTACCCCGGCGAGGCGCCGTTCGCGGCGGCGGCCCGGCGCACCTTCGAGGAGCTGGGCGTCTCCCCGTCACTGCTCGCCGAGGCGGGCACGGTGCGCTACAACCACCCGGACCCGGCGTCTGGCCTGGTGGAGCAGGAGTACAACCACCTCTTCGTGGGCTTGGTGCAGGCGGCGCCGCGGCCCGACCCGGAGGAGGTCGCCGAGACCGTCTTCGTCACCCCGGCCGAGCTGGCCGAGCGGCACGCGCGGGACACCTTCTCGGCGTGGTTCATGACGGTGCTGGACGCGGCGCGGCCGGCCGTCCGGGAGCTGACGGGCCCGTCCGCCGGCTGGTGAGCCGCCGGGTCACCGCACGGCGTGTTCGAGCGGCAGGGCGACCCAGACCACCTTGCCGCCGCTCGCCGTGTGGGCGACGTCGCAGGCGCCGCCGGCCTCCCGGGTGATCTCCCGGACCAGCAGCAGGCCCCGGCCGCCGGTCCGGGCGGGGTCGGTCTCCAGGGCGGTCGGGCGGTAGGGGTGGTTGTCCTCGACGGACAGCCGGATCCAGTCGGAGCCGACCGCCACCTCCACGGCGAGCGTCGGCGAGAGCACCGCCGCGTGCCGGACCGCGTTGGTGACCAGTTCGGAGACGATCAGCAGCAGTCCGTCGGCCACGTCGTCCGAGACCGGTACGCCCTGGCGGCCCAGCAGGTCGCGCACGGCGTGCCGGGCCTGGGGGACGGACGCCTCGACGGAGGGGGCGGTGAACCGCCAGACGCCCTCGTAGGGCAGGGGGTCCGTGGCGTCCGCGGGTTTGTCCGCCGCCGGATGCGGCTGGGGTCCCGGGTCCGGGGCCGCGCCGTCCTCCCGCCCGTGGTCGTCCATCGTCGGGTCGCCACCCTTGCGCTCGATTGTCACCACACCCCTGAGTGTTGGTAACGAGTCGCTCCGCTCCGAGGTTCTGAACGCAAGTCAGCGCGTATCGAACGGTTTTGATCGTTGGCGTATGACACAGTCAGTTGTGGGACTGATCCTGTCCCGGTTGCACCGTCTCGGCGAACTATTCCGGTTGTACGGGTTTGACGTCTCAGCGTTCGGACACCATGCCGACGATCCGGCGGCCGCCGAAGCCGGTGGCGATCAGGCCGAGGCCGTCGAAGAGGAGGGCCAGCGAGAAGAACGTACCGATGACGTACTTGCTGCTGCTCGGCCACGAGGCCAGCACGAGGACGCCGAGCAGCAGGTCGAAGACGCCGAGCAGCAGCGTCCAGCCGAACTGCGGGCCGCGTACGACGACGCTGCCGACCAGCCGGAAGAGTCCGGCGGTGAGGAACAGCAGCGCGGCGAACATGGTCAGGGCGGCGGCGGCCGCGTGCGGCTTGGCGATGATCACCACCCCGGCGGCGATGTTCAGGGCGGCGACGATGACGCCGAGCCAGAGGAAGCTGCTGCCGCGGGACTGGACCGCGTGCAGCAGGCCGACGACCCCGCCGACCAGCAGCAGCCAGCCGAACAGGAGCATCGAGGTCAGGGTGGCGAATCCGGTGTAGACGAGCCCGACGAGACCGGCGATCAGCAGCAGTACGCCGAGTGCCGCGAGCAGGCCGAAGCTCCGGTTGAGCTTCGCCGCCCCGCGCGGGGAGGTGGTCGACGTGGTCATGGACGCCTCCTTCAGCCTGTTTCCCACAAGTCCCCTTTGTTGGCATTTGCCTAACACGTCCGGCGGACAGACCGGAACCGGCCGGTAACATCCGGCACATGGAGCCTCAGCTGCCGCATCGCGTCTCGGACGCGGTGGCCACCGTCGTCATCGACCGCCCCGCCAAGCGCAACGCCATGACGGCGGCGATGTGGCGGGCGCTGCCCCCGCTGCTGGACGCCCTCGCCGCCGATCCGGCGGTGCGGGCGCTGGTGCTCACCGGCGCGGGCGGCACCTTCTGCGCCGGCGCGGACATCGCCACGCTGGCCGGCGGGGCCCAGCAGGCGCAGCGGCTGGCCGTGGACGCGGAGGAGGCGCTGGCGGCCTTTCCGAAGCCGACGCTGGCGGCGGTCCGCGGGCACTGCGTGGGCGGCGGGGTGCAGCTGGCGGCCGCCTGTGATCTGCGGTTCGCCGAGGAGGGGGCGCTGTTCGGGGTGACCCCGGCCCGGCTGGGGGTGGTCTACCCGGCGTCCGCCACCCGGCGGCTGGCGGCGCTGGTGGGTCCGGCTGCGGCGAAGTACCTGCTGTTCTCGGGCGAGCTGATCGGGACCGGCCGGGCACTGCGCACGGGCCTGGTCGACGAGGTGCTGCCGGCCGGCGGGCTGGACGCGCGGGTCGCGGAGTTCACCCGGGTACTGGTGTCCCGGTCGGCGCTCACGCAGGCGGCGGCGAAGGAGTTCACGGACGGGCGGGCCGGCCGGGAGGCGTACTGGGCGGCGCAGGCGGAGGCCGGCGGGGAGACCGCGGAAGGGGTCGCGGCGTTCCTGGAGCGCCGCCCGCCGCGCTTCACCTGGAGCGCTCCCGCGTCAGGTTGAACCGGCTCCCCGCGCGCAGCTCGGCCACCAGCTGGGCGGGCGCCTTGTCCGGGGAACCGGCGTCGTAGGGCGGCTGGGGGTCGTACTCGGTCAGCAGCTGGACGGCGCGCGCGTGGTCGTCGCCGGCGATCCGGCCGAGCAGGGTCAGGCCCATGTCGAGGCCGGCGGAGACCCCGGCCGCGGTGACGTACTTGCCGTCGGTGACCACCCGCTCGGCGGCCGGTTCGGCGCCGTACCGGGACAGGGCGTCCAGGGCCAGCCAGTGCGAGGTGGCCCGGCGGCCGCGCAGCAGTCCGGCGGCGGCCAGCAGCAGCGAGCCGGTGCAGACCGAGGTGGTCCAGGTGCTGGTGGCGTCGGCGCCGCGGAGCCATTCGAGCAGGACCGGGTTGGCCATCTGGGCACTCTGGCCGGGACCGCCGGGGACCACGACGAGGTCCGGGGCGGGCACGTCGGTCAGGGTCCGGTCGGCGACGAGGGCCAGGTTGCCGGTGTCGGTGCGGACCGGTCCGGTCTGCTCGGCGACGAAGACGGTGCCGGCGTCCGGGAGGCGGCCGAGGGTCTCGTAGGGGCCGACGGCGTCGAGGGCGGTGAAGCGGTCGTAGAGGACGATGGCGATCTGCACGAAGGGTCCTTCCGGCGCTGGGTCAGCGGGTGGCGGTGGGGTGGAACCGGCGGCGGTACTCGGCCGGGGAGGTGCCCAGGGTCTTCACGAAGGCGCGGCGCATCGCCTCGGGGGTGCCGTAGCCGCAGGTGCGGGAGATCTCCTCGACGCCGGCCCGGGTGTCCTCCAGCAGCCGGCGGGCGTGTTCGACGCGGACCCGGTCGACGTAGCGGCCGGGGGTGGTGCCGGTCTCGGCGCGGAAGGCGCGGGCGAAGTGGCGGGGCGAGAGGCGGGCGCGGGCGGCGAGGGACTCCACCCCGAGGTCGGCGCCGGGGTGTTCGCTGATGAACTGCTGGACGTCGCGCAGCGGCTCGCGGCGGGCGGTCTGGGCGGCGAGCTGGGCGCTGAACTGAGCCTGGTTGCCGGGCCGGCGCAGGAAGACCACGAGGTTGCGGGCGACGCTCAGGGCGGTGTCCCGACCCAGGTCCTCCTCCACCAGGGCGAGGGCGAGGTCGATGCCGGCGGTGACGCCGGCCGAGGTGGCGACATGGCCGTCGCGGACGTAGATCGGGTCGGGGTCGACGTGCACGGCGGGGTGGTCGCGGGCGAGGCGGTCGCAGTACGCCCAGTGGGTGGTGGCGCGGCGGCCGTCCAGGAGGCCGGCCTCGGCGAGCCGGATGGCGCCGGTGCAGACGGAGACCAGCCGGCCGGCGCGCGGGCCGTGTGCGCGCAGCCAGTCGGTCAGCGGCCGGTCGGGACGGCGGGTGCCCGCGCCGCCGGGCACCAGGAGGATGTCCGGCACGGGCGCCTGGGCGAGGGGCAGGTCGGGTACGAGGGTCAGTCCGCTGGAGGTGCGGACCGGGCCGGCGCCGAGGGCGGCCGTGCGGACCCGGTAGGAGCCCGGAACCGCCTTCGCCGCGCCGGTGAACACCTCCAGGGGGCCGGTGACGTCGAGGCTCTGCACCTCGTCGAAGAGGACGACGAGGACGGTTCGCTGCGTCATGCCCCGATTCTCCGGGCGGCCGGCGGGCGTCCGCAATGACGTGCTGCCCACCTTTCCGGCCATCGGCGGCACGGGCGTTCCGTACATACCTACCGGTTGGTAACGTGCCGTGCATGACGACTGCCGCCATCGACCGGCGCCCTGCCCGCCGCTGTCACAACGTGCTCAACTCACTGCACTCGACGCACTACTTCTCGCCCGACCTGGGCCGGGAGCTGGGCGCCCTCGGGGTCACCGACCCCCGGGCCGTCAACTTCGCCGCCCGGGCCGCCGCGCTGGGGCCGGTCGGCGCCGGCGCGGTCACCGCCGCGTTCTACAACTACAAGCACGAGCTGGTCGCCCGGCACGTCCCGGCCGTCTGGTCGACGGTCACTCCGGAGCAGGCCCTCGCGGCACGCGCGCGTGCCGTCGACGCCACCCTGCGCCGGCTGCTGGGCGACCAGGTCCTGGCGTCGGCGGAGCTGGCGGAGGCCGCCGGGCTGGCGCTGCGGGCCGCCGAGGGCTGCACCCGGGCCGCCCGGCCGCTGTACTCCGCGCACGCCGACCTGCCGGTGCCAAACGCGCCGCACCTGGCGTACTGGCACGCCGCGACGCTGCTGCGCGAGCACCGCGGCGACGGGCACCTGGCCGTGCTCATGGCCGCGGGGCTGGACGGTCTGGAGGCGCTGGTGACGCACACGGCGACCGGCAAGGGGATGACTCCCAAGTGGGTGTTCGGCACCCGCGGCTGGACCCCGGAGGAGTGGGACGCCGCCATCGCCCGGCTGCGCGAGCGCGGCCTGCTCGACGCCGCCGGGGAGCTGACCGAGGCGGGCGTGGCGCTCCGCGCGGAGATCGAGCGGGAGACGGACCGCCTGGACGCCGGTCCCTACGACCACCTCGGTCCGGCGGGCGTGGCGCGCCTCACCGAACTGGGCACGGCGTTCGCCCGCACCGCGCTGGGCGCCGGCGCCTTCCCGGCGGACCTGCTCGGCAAGGGCTGACCAGAAGCTGACCGGCGACGTCGGTGCGCGTGCCGAGGGGCGGCGCGCGGTGGCCGGCCCACGCGCCCGGCATATCGGGCCGCCGACGAGGTACCCGGTGTTCACCCGGCCGGACCGGCCGGGTGGACAGAGGGAGGCTTTCGTGTTCCGTGCCATCGCAGACGTGCTGCGCCAGATCGGCGGCGCCATCGCGACCGTCGTCACGCTGCCCTTCCGGGCCCTGGCCCGGCTGTTCGGCGGGGCGTCCGGCTCGACCCGCAGCCGCCGGGCCTGAGCGCGCCGCCGCCGACCTGCCCGGAGTCCCGCCCTGATCCCCGAGTGTCGGTGCGGCCTGCCACAATTGCCGCGCAACCTCAGTGAGAAGGCGGTACGGCATCGTGACGACACCCGAGTCGATCGACGTTGGGTCCATCGAAGGCAGGATCGCCGAGGAGCTCGGCGTACGGGAGCGGCAGGTGAAGGCCGCGGTGGAACTGCTCGACGGCGGTTCCACCGTGCCCTTCATCGCCCGCTACCGCAAGGAAGCGACCGAGATGCTCGACGACGCGCAGTTGCGCACGCTCGAGGAGCGGCTGCGCTATCTGCGGGAGCTGGAGGAGCGGCGGGCCGCGATCCTCGACTCGGTACGGGAGCAGGGCAAGCTCACCGAGGAGCTGGCAGCGCGGATCCGGGGTGCCGAGACCAAGGCGCGCCTGGAGGACATCTATCTGCCGTACAAGCCCAAGCGGCGCACCAAGGCGGGGATCGCCCGTGAGGCGGGGCTCGAACCGCTGGCCGAGGGGCTGCTGAGCGACCCGGGCGTGGAGCCGCTCGCGGCGGCGGCCGCGTTCGTCGACGCCGGCAAGGGGGTGGCCGATCCGCAGGCCGCGCTGGACGGGGCGCGGGCCGTCCTGACCGAGAAGTTCTCCGAGGACGCCGACCTCATCGGTGAGCTGCGCGAGCGGATGTGGACGCGCGGGCGGCTGGCCGCCAAGGTGAAGGACGGCAAGGAGGAGGCGGGCGCCAAGTTCGCCGACTACTTCGACTTCGCCGAGCCGTTCACCGCGCTGCCCTCGCACCGCGTCCTGGCGATGCTGCGCGGCGAGAAGGAGGACGTCCTCGACCTGGTGCTGGAGCCCGAGGAGCCCACCGACGGGCCGTCGTCGTACGAGGCGATGGTCGCGTCGCGGTTCGGGATCGCCGACCGGGGCCGGCCGGGCGACAAGTGGCTCAAGGACACGGTCCGCTGGGCCTGGCGCACCCGCATCCTGGTCCACCTGGGCATCGACCTCAGGCTGCGGCTGCGGACGGCCGCCGAGGACGAGGCGGTGAACGTGTTCGCGGCCAACCTGCGCGATCTGCTGCTGGCCGCCCCGGCGGGGACGCGGGCCACGCTCGGCCTCGACCCCGGTTTCCGTACCGGGGTGAAGGTCGCCGTGGTGGACGCGACCGGGAAGGTCGTGGCGACCGATGTGATCCACCCGCACGTCCCGGCCAATCGGTGGGACGAGGCGATCGCCAAGCTGGCCCGGCTGGCGAAGGAGCACGCGGTCGAGCTGATCGCCATCGGCAACGGCACGGCGTCCCGCGAGACCGACAAGCTGGCCGGGGAGCTGATCACCAAGCACCCCGAGCTGAAGCTGACGAAGGTGATGGTCTCCGAGGCGGGCGCGTCCGTGTACTCGGCCTCGGCGTTCGCCTCGCAGGAACTGCCCGACATGGACGTGTCACTGCGCGGCGCGGTGTCCATCGCCCGCCGGCTCCAGGACCCGCTGGCCGAGCTGGTGAAGATCGACCCGAAGTCGATCGGCGTCGGCCAGTACCAGCACGACCTGTCCGAGGTGAAGCTCTCACGCTCGCTGGACGCGGTGGTCGAGGACTGTGTGAACGGGGTCGGGGTGGACGTCAACACCGCCTCCGCGCCGCTGCTCGCCCGGGTCTCCGGGATCACCTCCGGGCTGGCGGAGAACATCGTGGCGCACCGCGACGCCAACGGTCCGTTCAAGGGCCGCGGCGAGCTGAAGAAGGTCGCCCGGCTCGGTCCGAAGGCGTACGAGCAGTGTGCGGGCTTCCTGCGGATCCGGGGCGGCGACGACCCGCTGGACGCGTCCAGCGTGCACCCCGAGGCGTATCCGGTGGTGCGCCGGATGGTGAAGACCGCCGGGCAGGAGGTGGCCTCGCTGATCGGGAACACCTCGGTGCTGCGGTCGCTGCGGCCGACTCAGTTCGTGGACGAGACGTTCGGGCTGCCGACGGTGACGGACATCCTCAAGGAGCTGGAGAAGCCGGGCCGCGACCCGCGTCCCGCGTTCAAGACGGCCACCTTCAAGGAGGGCGTGGAGAAGATCTCCGACCTGTCCTCGGGGATGGTCCTGGAGGGGGTCGTGACGAACGTGGCGGCCTTCGGGGCGTTCATCGACGTCGGGGTGCACCAGGACGGGCTCGCGCATGTCTCCGCGCTGTCCAGGACGTTCGTGAAGGACCCCCGGGACGTGGTCAAGCCCGGGGACATCGTCAAGGTGAAGGTGCTGGACGTCGACATCCCGCGCAAGCGGATCTCGCTGACGCTGCGGCTGGACGACGAGGCGGCGCCCAAGGCCCCTGGTGAGCAGCAGCCGCGTCAGCAGCGGGGCGGCGGCGGCCGGCCGCCGCAGCAGCGTCGGCAGCAGTCCGGCGGGGGCGGCAAGGGCAAGGGGCGCCCGGCGACACCGCCCGCCAACAGCGCGATGGCCGACGCCCTGAAGCGGGCGGGTCTGGCGTAGCCGTACGGGGGTGAGGTGCCGGGACGTGCCTAGCGTTCCGTCACCTTGCCGTCGGCCACCTCCAGGCGGCGGGTCACCCGCAGCGCGTCCAGCATCCGGCGGTCGTGGGTGACCAGGAGCAGGGTGCCCGCGTAGGAGTCGAGGGCCGACTCCAGCTGTTCGATGGCCGGCAGGTCGAGGTGGTTCGTCGGCTCGTCCAGGACCAGCAGGTTGACGCCCCGGCCCTGGAGCAGGGCGAGGGCGGCCCGGGTGCGCTCGCCCGGGGAGAGGGTGGCCGCCGGGCGCAGCACGTGGTCCGCCTTCAGGCCGAACTTGGCGAGCAGGGTGCGGACCTCGGCCGGTTCGGTGTCCGGGACCGCCGTCTGGAAGGCGTCCAGCAGCGGCTCGGCGCCGTGGAACAGGCCCCGGGCCTGGTCGACCTCGCCGAGCAGGACGCCCGAGCCGAGCGCGGCGTGCCCGGCGTCCAGCGGGACCCGGCCCAGCAGGGCGCCGAGCAGGGTGGACTTGCCCGCGCCGTTGGCGCCGGTGACCGCGACCCGGTCGGCCCAGTCGATCTGGAGGGTGACCGGGCCGAGCGTGAAGCCGTCGCGCCGCACCTCGGCGTCGCGCAGGGTGGCGACGACCGCGCCGGAGCGCGGGGCGGCGGCGATCTCCATCCGCAGCTCCCACTCCTTGCGGGGCTCCTCGACGACGTCCAGCCGCTCGATCATGCGCTGGGTCTGCCGGGCCTTGGCGGCCTGCTTCTCGCTGGCCTCGCTGCGGAACTTGCGGCCGATCTTGTCGTTGTCGTTCGCCGCCTTGCGCCGGGCGTTCTTGACGCCCTTGTCCATCCAGGAGCGCTGCGTCTGGGCCCGGTCCTGGAGGGCGGCCCGCTTGTCGGCGAACTCCTCGAACTCGTCCCGGGCGTGCCGACGGGCCACCTCGC
This sequence comes from Streptomyces sp. JW3, assembly GCF_052216785.1. NCBI lineage: Bacteria > Bacillati > Actinomycetota > Actinomycetes > Kitasatosporales > Streptomycetaceae > Streptomyces > Streptomyces sp. JW3. The sequence continues at coordinate 17,542 of NZ_JBQOUX010000081.1, forward strand.
GTTCCTCCAGGTAGGCGTCGTAGCCGCCGCCGTAGAGGTTGATCTGCCGCTGGGCCAGGTCGAGTTCGAGGACCTTGGTGACGGTGCGGGCGAGGAACTCGCGGTCGTGGCTGACCACGACGGTGCCGGCCCGCAGGCCGGTGACGAAGCGTTCCAGGCGTTCCAGTCCGTCCAGGTCGAGGTCGTTGGTCGGCTCGTCGAGGAGGAAGAGGTCGTAGCGGGACAGCAGCAGGGAGGCGAGGCCGGCGCGGGCGGCCTGGCCGCCGGAGAGGGAGGTCATCGGCTGGTCGAGGTCGACTGCCAGGTTCAGGGTGGCGGCGACCTCTTCGGCGCGGTCGTCGAGGTCGGCGCCGCCGAGCGCCAGCCAGCGCTCCAGGCTGGTGGCGTAGGCGTCGTCGGCGCCGGGCGCGCCGTCGACCAGCGCCTGGGTCGCCTCGTCCATGGTCCGCTGGGCCTCGTCGACGCCGGTGCGCCGGGCCAGGAAGGCGCGCACCGTCTCCCTGGGCCGGCGCTCGGGCTCCTGCGGGAGGTGGCCGACGGTGGCGGTGGGCGGGGACAGGCGCAGCTCGCCCTGTTCGGGGGCGGTGAGGCCGGCGAGCATCCGCAGCAGTGTGGACTTGCCGGCGCCGTTGGGCCCGACCAGGCCGATCACGTCACCGGGGGCGACAACGAGGTCGAGCCCGGCGAACAGGGAGCGGTCGCCGTGGCCGGCGGCGAGGTTCTTGGCGACGAGGGTGGCAGTCATCAGGGCGCCGATTTTAGCGGCCGGGGCGCCCGGGGCTCAGCCGGGCTTTCCGTGCGTCACCAGCACACTCTCCGGGGCCCGGGCCACCAGGTAGGAACGGCCCTTCAGCGCGCCGGCGGCCAGCGCGAGACGGTGCACGCCCGGTTCCAGGACGCCGTCGAAGAGCTCATGGACGCGGGTGCGGCGCAGCCGGTCCAGCCGGTACGCGGTGAGGCGTATCCGGCAGGGCGAGGTGACCTCGACGCCGGCCGCCGCGTCGGTCACGGCCAGGCCGGTCAGCCGGCGCCGTTCGACCGGGGTGCGGTCGAGGGCGTGTTCGATCTGGGCGACCAGGACCGGGACGATCGGGGCCGGCTCGTCGACGTAGCTGACGCCGGTGGCGCCGGCCGCGGTGAACGCGGCCCGGACGGCGGCCCGGGCCTCTTCCGGCACCGCGGGGCCGAAGGCCACGGCGCCGTACTGGCACAGTTCGTCGGCGGAGGCGTCGGCGAGATCCGGGGCGAGGTCGGCGCCGATGTCGATGGTGCGCAGCGCGGCGGCCACCCGGCCCAGGGCGGCGGCCCGGGCGCCGACCAGCAGGACGCGGCGGCGCGGTGCGCCGGGCCCCCGGTCGAGCAGCGGGGCGAGGGCCGCGCGGTACTCGGCGCCGGGGAACCGGAACGGGCCGATGCCGTGGTAGCCGTTGCGCGTCAGGTCGGCGTCCGGGGTGGTCTGCCAGGCGAAGTCCCGCCAGACGTAGTCGTCACCGTCCCGCCGGATCACGGCGGTCACCGCGCCGCACGCCAGGTCCTCGCACTCGGGGCAGCCGTAGATGATGTACCGGCCGTCGGGCAGCGGCGGGCCGGCCTCCAGCAACAGGCCGCGGACCTGGGCGGTGAAGATGGCGGGCGGCACGTCGGCGGCCAGCGGGGAGACGGCGTCCAGGTCGCTGAGGCGGAACAGCAGCGGCCGGCCGTCGACGATGAAGTCGAGGAAATCGCGGTGGACCTGGTACGCACCCCCGGCGAGGACTCCCCCGGTGCGGGCGGCCGGGGCCAGGCCGAAGGTCGTGTACTCGGCAGACATGCGGTGAGTATTCCCGCTACCGGGGCGAAGTGCGCACGACGGGACGGGTTCCGCTACCGTCCGCGTGTGAAAACCGAACTGGATGGCGAAGTCGGTGTGGTGGGCGGCGGCGTGATCGGGCTGACGACCGCCGTCGTCCTGGCCGAGCGCGGCAGCCGGGTGCGGGTGTGGAGCCGGGAGCCCGTGGAGCGGACCACCTCGGCGGTGGCGGGGGCGCTGTGGTGGCCGTACCGGATCGCGCCGGCCGCGGCGGCGCGCGCGTGGGCGCTGCGCTCCCTGGACGTGTACGAGGAGTTGGCGGCCCGCTCCGGGCACACCGGCGTACGTATGGTCGAAGGGGTACTGGGCGAGACGGAGCGGCACGAGGTCGACGGATGGGCGGCGGCGCGGCTGCCGGGGCTGCGGGCGGCGACGGCCGAGGAGTACGCCGGGTCGGGGCTGTGGGCCCGGCTGCCGCTCATCGACATGTCGATTCATCTGCCCTGGCTGTACCAGCGGTTGCTGGCGGCGGGCGGTTCGGTCGAGAGGCGGGCGGTGGCCGGGCTCGGCGAACCGGAGACACCGGTGGTGGTCAACTGCACGGGGCTCGGGGCCCGGACGCTGGTGCCGGATCCGTCGGTGCGGCCGGTGCGGGGGCAGTTGGTCGTGGTGGCGAATCCCGGCATCCGCACCTGGACGGTGTCCACGGACCCGGCCACCGGGGAGATGGCGTACTTCTTCCCGCACGGGGACCGGCTGGTGCTGGGCGGTACGGCGGAGGACGACGCCTGGTCGGCGGAGCCGGACCCGGCGGTGGCGGCGGCGATCGTCCGGCGGTGCGCGGCGCTGCGGCCGGAGATCGCCGGGGCCCGGGTCCTGGAGCACCGGGTGGGTCTGCGGCCCGCGCGGGACGCGGTACGGCTGGAGCGGGACGTCCTGCCGGACGGGCGGCTCCTGGTGCACAACTACGGCCACGGCGGCGCGGGCGTCACGGTGGCCTGGGGGTGCGCGCAGGAGGCGGCTCGGCTGGCGGGGCGGTGAGTTTCGCGTCTTCGGGGGTGTCCGCACCGGGCCGCGGGACCGAGGGAGGACCGGGGCCGGCGCCGGCGGCGTGGGAGCCGAGGGCGCCGGGCCCGCCCGGGGTCAGTCGTGGCCGCCGATCGGGTCGCCCTCGGTCCCCGGGCCGCGCCCCGGACCGACCCTGATTTCGAACTCCCCGTCGTACCGGCGGTGTCCCTCGACGACAGCCATCTCCACCGCCTCCGAGCCCATCTCACCGCGCACGATGAGCGGGTCCCGGCGCAGGTCGCGCATGAGGGCCACGCACATGAAGATCATCACGATGACGAACGGGGCCGCGGCGAGGATGGTGAGGTTCTGAAGTCCGGTCAGCGCGTCGCCCTGCCCGCTGCCGACCAGCAGCATGATGGCGGCCACCGCTCCGGTGACCACACCCCAGAAGATGATCACCAGTCGGCTCGGTTCGAGCGCGCCCTTCTGCGACAGGGTGCCCATCACGATCGACGCCGCGTCCGCGCCGGAGACGAAGAAGATGCCGACCAGGATCATCACCAGCAGGCTGGTGACGGTGGCGATCGGGAACTCCTGGAGCACGGCGAACAACTGGCCCTCGGGGGTGGACTCCTCCCCCAGCCGGCCCTGCTCCTGGAGCTTCATCGACGCGCCGCCGAAGATCGCGAACCAGATCAGGCTGACCGTGCTGGGCACCAGGATGACGCCGCCGACGAACTGCCGGATCGTCCGGCCCCGGCTGATCCGCGCGATGAACATGCCGACGAACGGCGTCCAGGAGATCCACCACGCCCAGTAGAAGACGGTCCAGCTCGCCAGCCAGTCGGCGACGCCGTCACCGCCGGACGCCTCGGTGCGGGCGGCGAGTTCGGGCAGGTCGCCGAGGTAGGAGAAGACCGAGGTGGGCAGCAGGTCCAGCACTATCACCGTGGGGCCCACGACGAACACGAACAGGGCCAGCACCAGCGCCAGCACCATGTTGATGTTGGACAGCCACTGGATGCCCTTCTCCACGCCCGAGACGGCGGAGGCCACGAACGCCAGCGTGAGCACCGCGATGATGACGACCAGCAGCGTCGTGCTCACCTCGTCCAGCCAGTCCAGTCCTGCACCCCGGAGCCGATCTGGAGCGCGCCGAGGCCGAGGGAGGCGGCGGAGCCGAAGACGGTCGCGACGATCGCGAGGATGTCGATGACCCGGCCCAGGCCGCCATTGGCGTTCTTCTCGCCGATGAGCGGGGTGAACACGGCGCTGATGGTCTGCCGGCGGCGCCTGCGGAAGGTGCTGTACGCGATGCCGAGCCCGACCACCGCGTAGATCGCCCAGGGGTGCAGCGTCCAGTGGAAGAGGGTGGTCGCCATGGCCGTCTCCATGCGTTCGCCGGAGTCGGCCGGGTCGGTGCCCGGCGGGGCGGTGCTGTAGTGCGCGAGCGGTTCGCTGACGCCGTAGAACATCAGACCGATGCCCATGCCCGCGCTGAACATCATCGCGACCCAGGACACCGTGCGGAACTCGGGTTTCTCACCCTCGACGCCCAGGTGGATGCGTCCGTAGCGGCTGATGGCGAGCCAGAGGGCGAAGACGACGAACGCGGAGGCCGCCAGCACGAACGCCCAGCCGCCGTTGTGCATCAGGCCGCCGAGCATGTCGCTGGAGACGTCCTCCAGGGAGTCCGTCGCGACGGCGCCCCAGACCACGAAGGCGAGCGTCAGCACCGCCGTGACACCGAAGACGACGCGGTCGGTACGGGGCCGTTCCTGGCCGGGCAGGCCCGCTTCCGACCCGGGCAGCGCGCCCTTCGGGTGGAGGTCGTGCTCGTGGTGCGGGTCGTGGTGCGGTTCGTCGCCCTGTGGGTCATGCGTCACAAGCGGCACCTTTCGCCTAGCGGATGAGGAAAGGGATGTTCCCCGAGTACGCTGCTACCACACTTGACGCGTCCCTCCCCCGCTCAGCAGTCCGTGTCGGGCTCGCCCACCGTCACGTGGTACGCGGCGCGCTCGTCGAACAGCAGGGGTACCAGGGCGCGCAGCGACTGCCGCAGCGGCACCAGTACGCCGTCGCCGCTGCCGCCGTCCCGGCGCACCCGGACGCCGTGCAACCGGAGTTCGTCCGCGAACTCCGTGTACTGGGCGGTGGTGAGGCGGTAGCCGCAGGGCGGGTCGGCGAGGGTCTCGGACGGCTCGGGCGGGTCGTTGTCGGCGCCGCCCGTGTACACCGGTCCGGTGTCGGCGCGGCCCGCCTGCCGGGCCGCGTCCGTGGCCGCCTCGACACGTCCGCGCCGCTCGCCACTGAAGTCGAACAGCCCGTCGAGGGCGGCCAGTTGGGAGTCGACGCGGCGCCGGTTGTTGAGGGCCGGGTCCTGCCGCTCGGCCTCGGTGCGGGGGTCGACGCGGCTCTCGATGAGCAGGCCCACCGCGTGCTTGACGCCGGTCATGTTGCGCAGGATGCGCTCCTGGCCGTCGCCGGCGGTCTGCCGGATCGGCGCGCCGGTGGCCGGGTCGGTCCAGATGCCGTACGTACCGGTCGTGTACCCGGCCCGTCCGGCGGCGGGCCGGACGTACCCGGTGGACAGCGTCTCGGCCGCGTCGTGCACCGCCGCGTCGGTGTTGAGGTTGCGCGGCCACAGGTCGAACAGGTCCTTGTCGTAGTACGGGGGTGTGGCGCCGTACTCGTGCAGGTCGTAGACGATGTCGGGCCGGTGGTCGCGGACGACGGCGGCCAGCGCGCGGGCCTCAGCCGTCGCCAGGGCGAGGTGGTCGCGGTTGATGTCGACGCCGTCGCTGTTGCCGCGGGTGTCGGCGGCCCGGCCGTCCGGGTTGGCGGTCGGCACGACCAGGACGGCCGTGCGGTCCAGGAAGCGCCGGGTGCGGGCGTCACGGGCGTAGGCCAGGTCGCGCACGGTGGACAGGCATGCCTCGCGGCCGGACGGTTCGTCACCGTGCTGGCTGCACACGAGGAGCAGCTTGTGCGCGGCGGACGACCTGCCGAGGGTGACGAGCTGGAGCGGGCGGCCCTGGTCCGTGCTGCCGACCCGCTCCACGGCGGCCCGGCCGCCGGTCCGGTCGACGGCGGCGAGCAGGGCCTGTTCCTCGGGCTGGGTGGTCCAGCGGGCCCCGTTCGACGACTCGAAGCCGGTACGGGGCGGCCGGGGCGGGGAACTGGTGGCGCCGGCCGCGGCGGGGGTGAGGAAGGTGGCCATGAGGGCGGCCGTGGCCGCCGCCGCCAGCGGTCTCCAGCTGGTGCCGCGCATGCGTAATGGCATGCGCGGACGGTACAGCCGGAGTCCCGCGTGCAGAAGGGGGCGGGCGGCCGGACCGGACTCAGCGCCCGAACCGCGCAACGGCGGCCGGAGTGACCGGGGTGAAGAAGTTGACCAGGTTGCCGTCGGGGTCGCGGAACAGCAGCGCGCGGTTGCCCCAGGGCATCGTGGTCGGTTCGTTGACGAAATCCTCCACGGTATCGGCGAGGTTCTTGTACACCGCGTCCACGTCTTCGACGAGGAATTCGAGGATCACGCTGCGGTTGTCGGCCGGGTGGGCGGAGCCGGGGGCGAACAGCGGGACGGTGCGGGTGCTGCCGATCGCGAGCGTGCCGGCGGCGGTGCGCAGCTCGGCGAAGTCCTCGGTCGCCCAGTCGGCCGCGATGCCGGTGGCCCGCTCGTAGAAGGCGACGAGGCGGGTGATGTCGTCCGTGATGACGCGGACGGAGACGAAGTTCATGGGCGTCGTGGGGGTCATGGGGATCTCTCCTGGTGCTGGTGCTGGTGCTGCTGCGGGTGGTCGTGCGACGTTTCCAGGACGCACGCTACGACCGGTACCGGGCGGAACCCGCCCGGTATGTGCGGGAGACTTGTCGCATGCCCCGTCCCCTCGCCCGTGTCCTCGCCCTGCTGGAACTCCTCCAGTCGGGCGGTGTCCGCACCGTGGGCGAACTCGCCGGCCGGCTGGACGTCGACGAGCGCACCGTGCGCCGCTACGTCGGTCACCTCCTCGACCTCGACGTGCCGGTGGAGTCGGTGCGGGGCCGGTACGGCGGCTACCGGCTGGCCCCCGGGTACCGGCTGCCGCCGCTGATGCTGACCGACGAGGAGGCGCTGGCCGTACTGCTCGGTCTGGCCGCGGGCCGGCAGGCCGGTCTGACGACGGCCACGGCCACGGCGAGCGAGACGGCGGCGGCCAAGATCCGGCGCGTACTGCCCGAACGGACCCGGCCGCGGCTGGACGCGCTGCTGGGCTCCCTCGCCTTCACCGCGCCGCCGGGCGAGGCGGCGGCGCCGGACGCCACGGTGCTGCTCTCGATCGCCGACGCGGTCGCCCACCACCGGCCGGTCGTGGTGCGGTACACCTCCGGTGACGGCCGGCACGGCGAACGCACGCTGCATCCGCACGGGCTCGTGGCCCACTCGGGCCGGCTGTACGTGACGGCCACGGAGCCCGCGACCGGCGCGGAGCGCACGTTCCGGCTGGACCGGATGAGCGGTGCCCGGGTGCTGCCCGGATCGTTCACGCCGCCGGTCGGGCAGCCCGATCCGGCGCAGCGCCTGCTCACCGCGCTCGCCACGGCGCCGTACCGGCACGAGGTGTCGCTGCGGGTCCAGGGCTCGGCGGAGCGGATCCGCAGCCGGCTGCCGCCGGCCGTGGCGGTGGTGACGGAACTGCCGCCGGCGGCCGACGCGGATCCGGCGGCCGAGCCCTGGCACCGGGTCGCGTTGCGGGTGGAGCGACTCGACTGGCTGCCCGGCGTGCTGGCCGCGCTGGACCTCCCGTTCACCATCGAACACCCCGACGAGCTGCGCGACCTGGTCGAGTCCCTCGGCCGCCGGCTCGTGGACTCCGCGCGCCGGGGGGCGTGAGGGCGCCTGCGGCCGACGCACACCATCTGGCGAGTGCCCGGCGCGGAGCCGCCACGGCCGTCGCCACCCAAGATGTACTGGATCCCCGACCTGACACCACCGTAGAGGCGACCACTGACAGTGGCCCTGACCTGCTACTTCGTCGTGGGCGTCGGGTTTTCGCCGACGCGGCGACGGACGCCGAACCAGCCGGCCACCAGCAGCACCGCGATCACCGGGACGAGGAACAGCGTGCGGCGGCCGACCTCCTCGTCGTTCCACATCATGCCCAGGCACGCCAGCAGGAAGACGATCGTGGCGATCTCCGTGACGGGGCTCCAGGGCAGCCGGAAGTGCGGCCGGGTGACGCGGCCCTCCTTGGAGCGCCGGACGAAGACCAGGTGGCAGAGCATGATGATCACCCAGGTGCTGATGATGCCCAGGGAGGCCACGTTCAGCACGATCTCGAACGCCTGGGACGGCACCAGGAAGTTCAGGGCGACGCCGAGCACACAGACACCGCAGGTCAGCAGGATGCCGCCGTAGGGCACTTGGGTGCGGCTCATCACGCCGGTGAACTTCGGCGCGGAGCCGGCCATCGCCATCGAGCGCAGGATGCGGCCGGTGGAGTACAGGCCGGAGTTCAGGGACGACATCGCGGCGGTGAGGACGACCAGGTTCATCACGTCGCCGGCGGCCGGGACGCCGACCTTGGACAGCACGGTGACGAACGGGCTCTCGGCGCCGGAGTAGAGCGAGCCGGGCAGCAGCAGGGCCAGCAGGACGACGGAGCCGACGTAGAAGACGGCCACCCGCCACATGATCGAGTTCACCGCGCGCGGGACGACCTTGTGCGGCTCGGCCGTCTCGCCGGCCGCGACGCCCACCAGCTCCAGGGCGGCGTACGCGAAGATCACGCCCTGCATGACCAGGACGGCCGGCATCACGCCGTGCGGGAGCAGGCCGCCGTGGTCGGTGATCATGGCGAGGCCGGGAGTGTGGCCGCCCACGTCGTGCTGGGTGGCCAGCAGGAAGATGCCGATCAGCATGAAGGCGACCAGGGTGGCGACCTTGACGATGGCGAACCAGAACTCCATCTCGCCGAAGATCTTCACCGAGATCAGGTTCACCGCCAGGACGACGGCGAGGGCGATCAGCGCCAGCACCCACTGCGGAATGCTGGTGAACGCGCTCCAGTAGTGCGTGTAGAGCGCGATCGCGGTGATGTCGGCGATGCCGGTGGTCGACCAGTTCAGGAAGTACATCCAGCCGGCGACGTAGGCGCCCTTCTCGCCGAGGAACTCGCGCGCGTACGACACGAACGAGCCGGACGAGGGCCGGTGCAGCACCAGCTCGCCGAGCGCCCGGACGACGAAGAAGGCGAAGACGCCGCAGACCAGGTAGGCCAGGGCGAGCGCCGGTCCGGCGTCGTGCAGGCGCCCGCCGGCGCCGAGGAAGAGGCCGGTGCCGATCGCGCCGCCGATGGCGATCATGTTGATGTGGCGGGCCTTGAGGTCCTTGCTGTAACCGGCGTCGCCCGCGTCCGCGGGCGCCTCGGTCACCTGGGGATGGCCGGCGGCCTGTGCCGTGTCGACGGCGTCCTTGCTCACGGGTGGTTCCACTCTCTGGTGCGCCCGGGTGGGGTGCGCCCGGGACCGTACGTGTCTCGGCCCGCGCCACCGTCCTTGTCGGGGTACAGACCGAGACGGCACCTTCCCACGTCACCGGGGTCCCATGCGGTGTCCCGTGTCACAGGAAGTGACTTCTCACATGATCCGCGCCGGGTGTCCACATCAGTGCCCACAGCGGGGTCCACATCGGGTCCGCATCTCCGTACCCGGATGCGCGGGAGGTTTCACAGCACTGGTGAGACAGCGATACTGCTGCACATGACGACCGACACCGAAGAGCCGACCCTCACGGTCGACGAGCTGGCCGCGCGGGCGGGCGTGACGGTGCGCACGGTCCGGTTCTACGGCACCCGGGGGCTGCTGCCGCCGCCGGTGATCGGTCCCCGGCGGGTGGGGCGCTACGGCCGGGAGCACCTGGCGCGGCTGGAGCTGATCGAGGAGCTTCAGCAGCAGGGCATGACGCTGGCGGCCATCGAGCGCTATCTGGAGCGGCTGCCGCCCGACGTGAGCGCGGGGGACCTCGCCATCCACCGGGCGGTGGTGGCCGCCTGGGCGCCGGAGGCCGTGGCGACGGTCGGCCGCGAGGAGCTGGCGCGGCGGGCCGGGCGGGCGCTGGACGAGGACGACCTCGAGCGGCTCGCGGCGATGGGTGTCGTCCAGGTCGACGGGGGCGGGGGCGACAAGGACGGTTACCGGGTCGACCTCGCCCTGTTCCGGCTCGGCGTGCGGCTGCTGGACGTACCGCTGTCGCAGGAGTCGATCCTCACCGCGCGGGGCGTGCTGCTCGGGCACTCGCGGGAGGCCGCCCGCGAGCTGTCGGAGCTGCTGCGCGGCGAGACGGCGGAACGGGACGCGCGGGATGTGCGGTCCCTGTCCGCGCACATGCAGCCCCTGGTGGTGCAGGCGCTGCTGACGGCCTTCCAGCGGTCGCTGAAGGAGGAGCTGGGGGTGTGGCTCGCCCAGTCGCCGCCTGCCGGGCGGTCTGACGGGTCTGACGGGTCTGACGGGTCTGACGGGTCTGACGATCGTCCCTGAATCGGACCCTCGCGAGATGGCGCGGCCCCCGGCCCCCGTCACCGTCGGACGGCGGCCGGGGTGCCGGGGGCGGCGGTGGGGCCGGTTCAGCGCGCGTCCGTGAAGACTTCCCCCTTCGCCGCCTTCTCGACCAGCAGCGCGGGCGGCGTGAAGCGGTCGCCGTAGCGGTCGGCCAGTTCGCGGGCGCGGGTCACGAAGCCGGGCAGGCCGGCCCCCGCCCCGCCGTAGGCGTCGTAACCGTTGATGTACTGGAGAACACCGCCGGTCCAGCCGGGGAAGCCGATGCCGAAGATCGAGCCGATGTTGGCGTCGGCGACCGAGGTGAGCACGCCTTCCTCGACGAGCCGGACGGTGTCCAGCGCCTCGGCGAACAGCATGCGCTCCTGCATGTCCCGGAACGGGATCTGGTAACCGGGCTTCGTGAAGTGCTCGCGCAGGCCGGGCCACAGGCCGGCCCGCTTGCCGTCCTCGCCGTACTCGTAGAAGCCGGCGCCGCCGCTGCGGCCGGGGCGGCCGAACTCGTCCACCATGCGGTCGACGACCGCCTCGGCGGGGTGCGGGGTCCAGGTGCCGCCCGCCTCCTCCACCGCCCGGCGCGTCTCCTGGCGGATCTTGCGGGGCAGGGTGAGCGTCAGCTCGTCCATCAGGGAGAGCACCTTGGCCGGGTAGCCGGCCTGGGCTGCGGCCTGTTCGACGGAGGCGGGTTCGATGCCCTCGCCGACCATGGCGACGCCCTCGTTGATGAAGTGGCCGATCACCCGGGAGGTGAAGAAGCCGCGGCTGTCGTTGACGACGATCGGGGTCTTCTTGATCTGCCGGACCAGGTCGAAGGCGCGGGCCAGGGCCGCGTCGCCGGTCCGCTCACCCTTGATGATCTCGACCAGCGGCATCTTGTCGACGGGTGAGAAGAAGTGCAGCCCGATGAAGTCGGCCTGCCGCTCGACGCCCTCGGCGAGGGCGGTGATGGGGAGGGTGGAGGTGTTGGAGCAGAGCAGGGCGTCGGGCGCGACGACGTGCTCGATCTCCTGGAAGACCTTGTGCTTGAGCGAGGTGTCCTCGAACACCGCCTCGATCACCGCGTCGCAGCCCGCGAGGTCGGCGGCCTCGGCGGTCGGGATGATCCGGGCCAGCAGCGCGTCGGCCTGCTCCTGGGTGGTACGGCCCCGGGAGACCGCCTTGGCGCACAGTTTCTCGGAGTAGCCCTTGCCCTTGAGCGCCGCTTCCAGGGAGACGTCCTTCAGGACGACGTCGATCCCCGCGCGGGCGCACGAGTAGGCGATGCCCGCGCCCATCATCCCGGCGCCGAGGACGGCCGCCTTGCGGACCTGGCGCGGCTCGATGTCCTTGGGGCGATTGGCGCCGGAGTTGACGGCCTGGAGGTCGAAGAAGAACGCCTGGATCATGTTCTTCGCGGTCTGCCCGGTGGCCAGTTCGACGAAGTAGCGGGCCTCGATGACCTGGGCGGTCTCGAAGTCGACCTGGGCGCCCTCGACGGCGGCCGCCATGATGTCGCGCGGCGCCGGGTAGGGGGCGCCGTTCGTCTGCTTGCGCAGGTTGGCCGGGAAGGCGGGCAGGTTGGCGGCGAACTTGGGGTGGCTCGGGGTGCCGCCGGGGATGCGGTAGCCGGGCCGGTCCCAGGGCTGGGCGGACTCGGGGTGGGCGTCGATGAAGGCGCGGGCCTTGGCGAGCAGGTCGTCCGGGGTGTCGGCGACCTCGTGCACCAGGCCGTTGTCCGCCGCGCGGCGCGGGCTGTACTGGGTGCCCTGGAGCAGCACCTTCAGCAGCGCGTCGGTGATGCCGAGCAGCCGGACGGTACGCACCACACCGCCGCCGCCGGGCAGCAGGCCGAGGGTGACCTCGGGCAGGCCGATCTTGGAGCCGGGGGCGTCCAGGGCGACCCGGTGGTGGCAGGCGAGGGCGATCTCGTAACCGCCGCCGAGGGCGGCGCCGTTGATCGCGGCGACGACCGGCTTGCCGAGGGTCTCGATGCGGCGCAGGTTCCGCTTGATCGCCATCCCGGCGTCGAACGTCTCCTGGGCGGTCTCGGGGGTGACCCGGATCAGGTCGCGCAGGTCGCCGCCGGCGAAGAAGGTCTTCTTCGCGGAGGTGATGATGACGCCCCGGACGGTGTCCTTCTCGACCTCCAGGCGGTCGGTGACGGCGGCGAGGGACGCGCCGAACGCCCGGTTCATGGTGTTCGCGGACTGGTCCGGGTCGTCCAGGACGAGGGTGACGACACCGCTGCGATCCTGCTCCCAGCGGATGGTGGTGGACTCGGTGCTCATGGCGCTCATGGCGGGGATGCTCCTGGTGATCCGTCGGGAGGGGGTCAGACGCGCTCGACGATGGTGGCGATGCCCATGCCGCCGCCCACGCACAGGGTGGCGAGGCCGTACCGCTTGTCCTGGCGCTCCAGTTCGTCGACGAGGGTGCCGAGGATGATCGCGCCGGTGGCGCCGAGCGGGTGGCCGAGCGCGATCGCGCCGCCGTTGACGTTGACCTTGTCCAGGGACAGGCCCATGTCCTTCACGAACCGCAGCACGACCGCCGCGAACGCCTCGTTGATCTCGACCAGGTCGATGTCGTCGATGGTCAGCCCGGCCTTGGCGAGCGCCTTGCGGGTGGCGGGGGCGGGCCCGGTGAGCATGATGGTCGGCTCGGAGCCGGAGACGGCGGCGGAGACGATCCGGGCGCGCGGGGTGAGGCCGTGCCGCTCACCGACCTCCCGGGAGCCGATGGCGACCAGGGAGGCGCCGTCCACGATGCCGGAGGAGTTGCCCGCGTGGTGCACGTGGTCGATCTTCTCCACCCAGTGGTACTTCTGCAGCGCGACCGCGTCGAAACCGCCGAGTTCGCCGATGTCCGCGAAGGACGGCTTGAGTTTCGCGAGGGAGTCGGCGGTGGTGCCGGGCCGCAGGTGCTCGTCGTGGTCGAGGACGGTCAGGCCGCTGCGGTCCTTGACCGGCACGACGGACCGCTCGAAGCGGCCCTCCTTCCAGGCGGTCGCCGCCCGCTCCTGGGACAGCGCCGCGTACTCGTCGACGTCCCGGCGCGAGAAGCCCTCGATGGTGGCGATCAGGTCGGCGCCGATGCCCTGCGGCACGAAGTTGGTCTCGTAGTTGGTCATCGGGTCGTTGAACCAGGCGCCGCCGTCCGAGGCCATCGGCACCCGGGACATGGACTCGACGCCGCCCGCCAGCACCAGGTCCTCCCAGCCGGACCGCACCTTGGCGGCGGCCATGTTGACGGCTTCCAGGCCCGAGGCACAGAAGCGGTTCTCCTGCACGCCGGCCACCGTGTCCGGCAGTCCGGCGGCCACGGCGGCGATCCGGGCGATGTCGGAGCCCTGGTCGCCGACCGGGCCGACCACGCCGAGCACGATGTCGTCGACGGCGGCCGGGTCCAGGCCGGGGAAGCGGGCGCGGATCTCGTGGATGAGTCCGACCACCAGGTCGACGGGCTTGGTGCCGTGCAGAGCGCCGCTTGCCTTGCCGCGCCCGCGCGGGGTGCGGATCGCGTCGTACACATACGCTTCGGGGGTCACTGGTCGGCCTTTCGGTGAGGGGCGAGTCGGGTGTCGGGGGTGCGGGTTTCGGGTGTTGAGCCGGGCGTCGTCGCGGGACCGGGCACCGCCGTGAGCGCGGGCACGTCCCAGTCGCGGGCCACCGTCTCGGTGTCGGCGCCCGGGCGTGCGGGGCCGGTGCGGACGGTGGTCGGGGTCGCGGAGAAGCGGGGCGCCGGGGCCGGCTGGGTGAGGCCGCCGTGGTCGGTGAAGGTGGCGCGGGCGGCGAGGTGCGGATGGTGCGGGGCCTCGCGCAGCGCGAGCACGGGCGCCACACAGGCGTCGGAGTCCGCGAAGACGGCCGTCCACTCGTCCCGGGTACGGGTGCGGAAGCGGGTCGCGATCGCCGCGCGCAGTTCGTCCCAGCGGGCGAGGTCGTCGCGGGCCGGGGCCTGTTCGGGGATGCCGAGCACCGTCATGAACTCGTCGTAGAACCGCTGTTCCAGGGCGCCGACCGCCATGTACCGGCCGTCGGACGTCTCGTAGGTGCCGTAGAACGGGCAGCCGCCGTCCAGCAGGTTGACGCCGCGCCGGTCCTGCCAGCCGCCGGCCGCGAGCATGCCGTGGATCATCGCGGTCAGATGCGCGGTGCCGTCGACGATCGCCGCGTCCACCACCTGTCCGGCGCCGGTCGCGCGGGCGTGGTGCAGGGCGGCCAGGACGCCGACGACCAGGTAGAGCGAGCCGCCCGCGTAGTCGCCGAGCAGGTTGGCGGGGGCGGCCGGGGGCGCGTCGGGGGCGCCGGTCAGGCCGAGGGCGCCGGTCAGGGCGATGTACCCGATGTCGTGGCCGGCCCGCCGGGCGAGCGGACCGGACTGGCCCCAGCCGGTCATCCGGCCGTAGACCAGGCGCGGGTTGCGGGCGTGGCAGGGCTCGGGGCCGATGCCGAGGCGCTCGGCGACGCCGGGGCGGTAGCCCTCGATCAGCACGTCGGCGCGGGCGGCGAGGTCGAGGACCCGGCCGGGTCCGTCGGGTGCCTTGAGGTCGACGAGCACCGAGCGCTTGTTGCGGAGGGTGACGTCATGGGCCGGGTCGATGCCGAGGCCGGGGCCGCCCGGCCGGTCCACCCGTACGACGTCGGCGCCGAGGTCGGCCAGCAGCATCGCGGCGAACGGGCCGGGTCCGATCCCGGCCAGCTCGACCACGCGCACACCGGTGAGCGGACCGTGTGAGGGCGTCGTCGCCGTGGTCATCGGGTCCCCCGTCTGTGACACCAACGATGTAACACCAGTGATGTTAGAAACGTGTCGCAGTCCGCACAAGGGCGGGAACGAGCAAGCGCTTGGCCAAGCTTCGCCGCCGCGCGCTTCTCACGCTAGCCTCGGCCACCGACAGCGGCGCGCGCTGCGCGACCGACGGTGCCCGGCGGAACGGAACGGACTGGTGTCATGAACCCGCGCGGCGGTACAGCCGGCCGGTCGGATCGTTCCGAGCGGTCGGATCGGTCGGATCGGTCGGATCGTTCCGAGCGGTCGGATCGTTCCGACCGGCCGTACGACATCGTGCTCTTCGGAGCGACGGGCTTCGTCGGGCGGCTGACCGCGGCGTATCTCGCCACGCACGCGCCCGCCGGCCTGCGCTGGGCGGTGGCCGGCCGGGACGGGGACAAGCTGCGCCGGCTGCGCGACCGGCTGCCCGGCGCTCCGCGGCCGGAAGTCCTGCGGGCCGACGTGTCCGACCCGGCCTCGCTGCGCGAACTCGCCCGGCACGCGCGCGTGCTGGCCACGACGGTCGGTCCCTATGTGCGCCACGGGGAGCCGCTCGTCGCCGCCTGCGCCGACGCCGGCACGGACTACCTGGACCTCACCGGTGAGCCCGAGTTCGTGGACCTGATGTACGTCCGGCACGACGCACGCGCGCGGGAGACGGGCGCGCGCCTGGTGCACGCCTGCGGTTTCGACTCCGTACCGCACGACCTCGGCGTGTACTTCACGGTCGGACGGCTCCCCGAGGGCGTGCCGCTGACCGTGGACGGCTTCGTGACCGTGGACGCCGCGTTCTCCGGCGGTACGTTCGCCTCCGCGCTCGGCCAGCTCGCGCGCGGGCGGCAACTGCGGGCGGCGGCCCTGGAGCGGCGACGGCGGGAACCGCGGCCGGCGGGCCGCCGCGCGGTGGCGCCGACGGGGGCGCCGCGGTTCGCCGGGGAGGTGGGTGCCTGGGCGCTGCCGCTGCCGACCCTCGATCCGCGGGTCGTGCGCCGCTCTGCGGCGGCGCTGGAGCGCTACGGTCCCGACTTCCGCTACCGGCACTACGCGGCCGTCCGGCGGCTGCCGGTCGCGCTGGGCGGGGTGGCAGCGGTGGGCGCGCTGGCCGCGGCGGCGCAGGTACCGCCCGCCCGGCGTCGGCTGGCCGGCCGGCTGCGCCCCGGGGACGGGCCGAGCGCCGAGCGGCGGGCCAGGAGCTGGTTCTCGGTCCGCTTCGTGGGCGAGGGCGGCGGCCGGCGGGTGTTCACCGAGGTGTCGGGCGGTGATCCCGGGTACGACGAGACGGCGAAGATGTTCGCGGAGGCGGCGCTGTCGCTGGCGCTGGACGACCTGCCGGAGACCGCCGGGCAGGTCACGACGGCGGTGGCGATGGGCGACGCGCTGACCGCCCGGCTACGGGCGGCGGGCCTGCGGTTCCGGGTGGCGGCGGAACGCTGACCGGGCCTCCGCCAGGGGCCGCGCATCCGTCACGGCACCTGTCCGGCGCGGCACATGTCCGGCGTAGCACCCATCCGGCACGGCACCCGTCCGGCACGGCACCCGTCCCACGCAGCATCCGTCCCACGCAGCATCCGCCCAGCGGACGCCACGCATGGCATCCGGGCGCCCGCCATCCGGCTACTGGTGAAGCCGGACGCCTGTCGCTCCACACGGCGGCGGAACGCTGACCGGCCGGCGGCGGAGTCCCGCCCGGTCAGCGGAGGAGGTCCCGCGCGGTCAGCGGAGGAGGTCCCGCGCGGTCAGCGGAGGAGGTCCCGCGCGGTCCGTTACAGCGCCCACCCGGTGATGGTCCACACCATCCCGCCCGTCCAGGCCAGTCCCGCCGTCACGGCCAGCACCATCCCCACCCGCACGGACCGGCCGACCGGCCGCCCCACGGCCCGCGCGCCGGGCCGCCCCACGGCTCGCCCGGCCGGCCGGCCCCCGGCTCGCTCGGTGGGCCGGCCGAAATGGTCGGGCCGGGCAAGGGACTTGTTGGCTCGCTGCGGGGTCGTCATGCGAACCAGCCTGCCCGGAGCCGCGGCCCCGCACATCCGTACGGATACTCAGGTAGCTACGCCGAGGCCGGGCGGCCGGCCGCCCGTAGCGCCCGCCGGCACAGGGCGTCCGCCCTGCGGGTGGTCTCCGGCAGTCGGTAGGCGGGGGTGAGCGCCAGCGTGTGCGCGCAGGCGTTGTCCAGACCGACGCGGTGCCCGGCCGAGACGTAGACCGGCTTCACGCCGTCCCGGGTGCGCAGGGCGCGGCCGACCTCCTCGTCGCCCGCGAGCAGCGCGGACGTACTGCCGCGCGGCGCGGCCGGGTCGTCGTGGGTGAAGGCGAACGGGTTCTTGGCGACGCCGATGGTGGGCAGTCCGGTGAGGACACCCAGGTGGCAGGCGAGGCCGAAGCGGCGCGGGTGGGCGAGGCCGTAGCCGTCGCAGACCACCAGGCCGGGCGGGCCGGGCAGGGCGTCCAGCGCGGCGAGGACGGCCGGGAGTTCGCGGAAGGCGAGCAGGCCGGGGACGTACGGGAACGGGACCCGGCCGACCGCCGTGGCCTCGGCGACGACGGTGAGGGTCGCCGCGTCCAGGACGACAGCCGCCGCCGCGACGACATCGCGGGCGTCGTCGTAGGCCACGTCGACGCCGGCGACGTGGCCCGTGCCGGGCGGCGGGCCGGGTTCGTCGAGCACCAGGCGGGCGCGCAGCCGCTCCTGGACCGCGCGGGCCCGCTCCTCGGTCGCGGGCCAGCCCTCGGGAATCGGTACGGTCACGGTCGTCATGGTGACCATGAGCCTACGAGGGGCAGGGCGCCCGGACCCCACCGGACCGGCCGGGTCACTTCTGGTCACGTGTCAGGAGAGGCCGGGAGAGAGCCATGTCACTCGGCATCACTTCTGGGAATGAAGGCGGTGACAGAGGTCACTCTCCCCATGTGCACGGAGCGGCTCGTTCCGTCGTCTCATTCAGTGCCCGGCCCATTCGCCCGCCCGTCCGTCCAGCCGCCCGTCGTCCAGCCGTCCCGAGGGAGCAAGGCGTTGTCCATCGTCATCGAGCAGTCCGTCGAGGCGCGTCTCGTCGCCGCCGCGCCCCGTATGCCGAGCATTCCCGCGAAGCTCCGCTACGACCGTCGCGACCCGTTCGCCGTCCGCATGACCTTCCCCGCGCCGGCCACGCTGGAGGGCGTGGACGTCTGCTGGACCTTCTCCCGCGAACTGCTCCTCGCGGGCATGCGGGAGCCCGAGGGCCACGGCGACGTCCGGGTGCGGCCGTACGGCTACGACCGCACCGTCCTGGAGTTCCACGCCCCCGAGGGCACCGCCGTGATCCACGTCCGCTCGGGTGAACTGCGCCGCTTCCTGGAGGCGACCAGCGAACTGGTCCCCCTCGGCCTGGAGCACCTCCAACTCGACCTGGACCACGACCTGGCCGAGCTGATGCGCGGCACCTGCTGAGGGGCTCGCGGCGGGGGCGGGCTCAGCCGGCCGCCGCCGCCGGCGCCCCGGCGGTCGCCGCGCCGACCGCCGCGCACAGCTCCCGCATGATCCACCGGACGCCGGGCGCCCCCGCGCCC
>NZ_JBQOUX010000082.1:0-35669 GCF_052216785.1 Streptomyces sp. JW3
GGGCGGTGGGGGTGGCCAGGCCCAGCGCGCAGGGGCAGGCGATGATCAGGACCGCGACCGCCGCGGTGAACGCCGCCACCGGGTCGCCGGTGGCGCCCAGCCAGCCGCCGAAGGTGCCCGCCGCGATCAGCAGCACCACCGGCACGAATATCCCGGAGACGCGGTCGGCGAGGCGCTGCACCTGGGCCTTGCCGTTCTGCGCGTCCTCCACCAGGCGGGCGATGCGGGCCAGCCGGGTGTCGGCGCCGACCCGGGTGGCCTCGACCACCAGCCGGCCGCCCGCGTTGACCGTGGCGCCGGTGACCGGGTCGCCGGGCCCGACGTCCACCGGCACGGACTCGCCGGTGAGCAGCGAGGCGTCCACCGCCGAGGTGCCCTCGACGACCGTGCCGTCGGTGGCGATCTTCTCGCCGGGCCGTACGACGAACCGGTCGCCCACCGCCAGCCGGTCCGCCGGGACGCGCTCCTCGCGGCCGTCGCGCAGCACGGTGACGTCCTTGGCGCCCAGTTCCAGCAGGGCCTTGAGCGCGGCGCCCGCGCTGCGCCTGGAGCGGGCCTCCAGATAGCGGCCGAGCAGGAGGAAGGCGGTGACGCCGGCGGCCACCTCCAGGTAGATGGTCGAGGTGGCGTCGGCGGGGGAGGCGGTCAGGTCGAAGGGGTGCCGCATGCCGGGGCGGCCCGCGTCCCCGAGGAACAGCGCCCACAGCGACCAGCCGAACGCCGCGAGGGTGCCCAGCGTGACCAGGGTGTCCATGGTGGCCGCGCCGTGCCGCAGGTTGGTCCAGGTGGCCCGGTGGAAGGGCAGGCCGCCCCAGACCACGACCGGCGCGGCCAGGGTGAGCGAGAGCCACTGCCAGTTGTCGAACTGCGCGGCCGGGACCATGGCCAGCAGCACGACGGGCAGCGCGAGCAGCGCGGAGACGGCCAGGCGGCGGCCCAGGGCGGACAGCTCGGGATCGGCGTCGGCCTCCTTGGCCGGGCGGGGCTGCTCGGCGGGCTCCGGCGGTGGCGGCTCCTCGGCGGTGTACCCGGTGCGCTCCACGGTGGCGATGAGGTCGGCGACCTCGGTACCCGGCGGGTAGGAGATCCGGGCCTTCTCGGTCGCGTAGTTGACGGTGGCGGTGACGCCGTCCATCCGGTTGAGCTTCTTCTCGACCCGGGCCGCGCAGGAGGCGCAGGTCATGCCGCCGATGCGCAGTTCGGTCCGGGCGCGGCCGGGCGCGTCGTCCGCCGGGGGTGGTGCGGACGGGGGCTGCGCGGACGGGGGCTGCGTGGACGGGGTGCGGGCGGTGGTGGTCATGCTCCGGCTCCAGACGGCCGACCGGGACGCATGCGACGCGGCCCGGTCGCGGGGGGTGGGTGCGGCGCGGGAGGGACGGTGCGCTCAGGCGCGGCCGACGAGCTCGAAGCCCGCCTCGTCCACGGCGGCGCGCACGGCGGCCTCCTCCAGCGGTGCCTGCGAGACGACCGTGACCTCGCCCGTGGCGGCGACGGCCTTCACGGAGTCGACGCCGTCGATCTCGCCGATCTCGCCGGAGACGGCGCCCTCGCAGTGTCCGCAGCTCATTCCGCTCACCTTGTAGACGGCGGTGACGGAACCCGGGGTGCCGGTAGGGGCGGTCATGTCTACTCCTCGTCGGGGTGTGTGGGTGGGGTACCCGTGACCCGCGGTGGGATCACCTACCACCCACCATACCCCTAGGGGGTAACCGATCGGGCGGAGGCCGTCCACTCGTGGCCCAGGACGCCCATCACCACCTCGTCGACCCACCGCCCGCCCCGCAGCGCGGCCTCCCGCCGCACCCCTTCCCCCACGAACCCGGCCTTCTCGTAGGCCCGCCGGGCCCGGTGGTTGTCGCCGTAGACCTCCAGCTGCACCCGGTGCAGCCCGCCGCGCTCGAAGCCGTACCCGACGATGAGCCGGGTCGCCTCGGTGCCCAGGCCCCGGCCCCGGCCGCGGGCACCGATCAGGATGCGGAAGTGCAGCTGCGGGCGCCCGGGTCGACGTCGTACAGCACGGCCTCGCCGACCAGCTCGCCGGTGGCGCGGTCGGTCACCGCGAGGTCCAGCCGGTCGGGCAGCCCGGCCCGGGAGCCGTACCAGGAACGCAGCCGCGCCAGGGTGAGTTCGGTGGTCGGCTCGAAGGTGAAGCGGACGACCTCCGGGTCGCGGATGATCTCCCACATCGGCTCGGCGTCCTCGCGGGTGAAGGGCCGCAGCACGGCCTTCTCGCCGGTGAGGACGGGTTTCACGGAGAAGTCCATGCCGGGCACTGTGCCCCACCCGGCGGCGGGACGCCGCGGAATTTCCGCCCCGCCCCGCCCCGCCCCCGGCCAGGGGTCAGCGCTCCCGCCGCCCCCGGTTGCCCGGTCGGGACGCCACCCAGGTGCGGACCGTGTCGGCGTACCAGTAGGGCTTGCCGCCCGCCACGTGGTCGGGTGGTGGCAGCAGGCCGTGCTTGCGGTAGGACCGTACGGTGTCCGGCTGCACCCGGATGTGGGCCGCGATGTCCTGGTAGGACCAGAGGGTTCGGTCGGTCATGCGTCACACCTCCCCGCGCGCGCCACGGGGGCGGCCGGATACGGCCGTCGGGGGAGCCGGGCGCTGCGCTGGCGATCACCAAGCCTGTGTCCGGTCAACGACGGGGCGGGAGAACGGGCCGGGTGCCGTGCGCGGCTGTGACGGAAGCCCGGCGCCCTCGCGACAGTTGTGACACTTCCGAGTTGTTTGTGACCCCCGTGGTACGCGAACGGCCGCCTCCCGCCGCACTCCCCCTTCTGGTCCGAATGTCCGGACAAAGCATTGACAGGCTCGACGTCGCGGGCTAGAAAGCCGGGGGAGAGCCACAGCAGTGCCGCAGCAGACCCCCGGGCAGCCCGAGGGCCGACCGACACGAAGGGGCCGCGGATGGCGTACGACGTGATCACCATGGGGCGGATCGGGGTGGACCTCTACCCGTTGCAGACGGGCGTCCCGCTGCCGCAGGTCACGTCCTTCGGCAAGTTCCTCGGCGGCTCGGCCACCAATGTCGCGGTCGCCGCCGCCCGCCTCGGCCGCCGCACCGCGGTGATCACCCGTACCGGCGACGACCCCTTCGGCACCTATCTGCACGAGGCACTGCGCGACTTCGGCGTCGACGACCGCTGGGTCACCCCGGCGCCCGGACTGCCCACCCCCGTCACCTTCTGCGAGGTCTTCCCGCCGGACGACTTCCCGCTCTACTTCTACCGCCAGCCCAAGGCCCCCGACCTCGAGCTGGCCGCCGAGGACCTCGACCTGGACGCCGTGCGCGCGGCCCGGGTCTTCTGGGTCACCGGCACCGGCCTGTGCGCGGAGCCCAGCCGGACGGCCACCCTCACCGCCCTCGCCCACCGGGCCCGGACCGGCCCGACCGTCTTCGACCTCGACTGGCGCCCGATGTTCTGGCCGGACCCCGGCGAGGCCCGCCCGTTCTACCGGGAGGCCCTGCGCCACACCACCGTCGCCGTCGGCAACCTGGACGAGGTGGAGATCGCCACCGGCGTCCGCGAACCGCACGCCGCCGCCCGCGCCCTGCTCGCCGCGGGCGTCCGGCTCGCCGTCGTCAAGCAGGGACCCGAGGGCGTCCTCGCCGTCGACGACCGGGGCGGCAGCGCCGAGGTCCCGCCGCTCCCGGTCGAGGTCCTCAACGGGCTCGGCGCGGGCGACGCCTTCGGCGGCTCCCTCTGCCACGGCCTGCTGTCCGGCTGGGACCTGGAGCGGACCATGCGGTACGCCAACGCCGCGGGCGCCATCGTGGCCTCCCGCCTGGAGTGCTCCTCCGCCATGCCGACCGCCGACGAGGTCGAGGCGGCGCTCACGGCGGGAGCCGTGCGGTGACCGTCCCGACCCGCCCGAAAACGCCTCCGGCGCGGCCGGCCACTCCGCCCTGGCAGGAGCGGAGCGCGGGCGACGACTCCCCGCCCGCCACGGCCCCGCGCCGGAGGTACCGCCGCCCCCGCACCTGTCTACGCCAGGACCCGAACCGCAGACACAGTGTCGGGCGCGACAGCGGGTCGCCGCCTGGTGGGATGGGCCGGGAACGGCAGGTCCCCACCGGACGCCGCCAGCTGCGAAGGAGATCACGGCCATGACGGAGATCGTCAACCACTGGATCGGCGGCAGGACCGTCGAAGGCACCTCGGGCCGGTCCGGGCCGGTGACGGACCCGGCGACCGGCGCGGTCACCCGGCAGGTCGCCTTCGCCTCCGCCGCGGAGGTGGACACCGCGGTCGCCACCGCAAAGGAGGCGTACGCCACCTGGGGCCAGTCCTCGCTGGCCCGGCGCACGGAGATCCTCTTCCGGTTCCGCGCCCTGCTCGACGCGCACCGCGACGAGATCGCCGCGCTGATCACCGCCGAGCACGGCAAGGTGCACTCCGACGCCCTCGGCGAGGTGGCCCGCGGCCTGGAGATCGTCGACCTGGCCTGCGGCATCACCGTGCAGCTGAAGGGCGAGCTGTCCACCCAGGTCGCCACCCGGGTCGACGTGGCCGCCATCCGGCAGCCACTGGGCGTGGTCGCGGGCATCACGCCGTTCAACTTCCCGGCGATGGTGCCGATGTGGATGTTCCCGGTCGCCATCGCCTGCGGCAACACCTTCGTGCTCAAGCCCAGCGAGAAGGACCCCTCGGCCGCCGTCCGGATCGCCGCCCTGCTCACCGAGGCCGGCCTGCCCGACGGCGTCCTCAACGTCGTGCACGGCGACCGCACCGCCGTCGACCGCCTCCTCGAACACCCCGACGTCAAGGCGGTCTCGTTCGTCGGCTCCACCCCCATCGCCCGCCACATCCACACCACCGCCGCCGCGCACGGCAAGCGCGTGCAGGCGCTCGGCGGCGCCAAGAACCACATGCTGGTGCTGCCCGACGCCGACCTCGACGCGGCGGCCGACGCGGCCGTCAGCGCGGCCTACGGCTCGGCCGGCGAGCGCTGCATGGCCATCTCCGCGGTCGTCGCCGTCGGCGCGATCGGCGACGCGCTGGTCGACAAGATCCGCGACCGCGCCGAGAAGATCACCATCGGCCCCGGCGCCGACCCGGCCAGCGAGATGGGCCCCCTGATCACCCGGGCCCACCGCGACAAGGTCGCCACCTACGTCGCGAACGCCGCCGCCGAGGGCGCCGAGGTCGTCCTGGACGGCACCGGCTTCACCGTCGAGGGCCACGAGGACGGCCACTGGATCGGCATCTCCCTGCTCGACAAGGTGCCCACGACGGCCAGGGCGTACCAGGACGAGATCTTCGGCCCGGTCCTGTGCGTCCTGCGCGCCGAGACCTACGAGGACGGCGTGGCCCTCATCAACGCCTCCCCGTACGGCAACGGCACCGCGATCTTCACCCGGGACGGCGGCGCCGCCCGCCGCTTCCAGCTGGAGGCGGAGGCCGGCATGGTCGGCGTCAACGTGCCGATCCCGGTCCCGGTCGGCTACCACTCCTTCGGCGGCTGGAAGGACTCCCTCTTCGGCGACCACCACGTCTACGGCAACGACGGCACGCACTTCTACACCCGCGGCAAGGTCGTCACCACCCGCTGGCCCGACCCCGCCGAGGCCCCCGCCGGCGTCGACCTGGGCTTCCCGCGCAACCACTGAAGCACCCGCCGAACACGGCCGAGGGCCCGTCCACAGCGCGGACGGGCCCGCTTTTTTTACGCCCGTCCGCTGCGGTTCCCGTACCACCGCAAGGCGCGCCGCCCGTGGCCCTGTTGCCCCCCGACGGCCCTCCGGCACCCCTCTGAGCTGCGGATTCCGTAGCAGGCAAGCCATTGACGACACGGTTTTCGTCGGGGTTAATGCTGCGCAACCGGGAGCGGAGAACCACGAGTACGACCAGATCCGCCGGAGGCGATAGCGCTCCCGTCCGTCACCCTGAGCCACACGAGTCGATCGGACCGCCGCATGACCGACACGCTCCGCCCTGCCGACCCCCTTCTCCCCCCGGCACCCGATGCCGGCACCGGCAGCCCCCGGACCCTCAAGCGCTCCATCGGCGTCGTCGGCGGCACCCTGCTGACCCTCTCCTGCGTGACCCCCGCCTCGACCCTCTTCGTGGTCGTCCCCGACCTGTTCGGCTCACTGGGCACCGCCACCGCCCTGACCATCGCCATCGGCTCGGTGCTCTGCATAGCCGTCGCGTTCTGCTACGCCGAGCTGGGCACCCTCGTCCCCAGCGCGGGCGGCGAGTACGCGATGGTCTCCACGATGGCGGGCCGGCTGGCCGGCTGGCTGGTCTTCGTGCTCTCCCTGCTGGTCGTGGTGATCGTGCCGCCGGTCATCGCGATGGGCACCGCCGACTACCTCGCCCCGCTCGTCCACCTCGACCCCTCGCTGGCCGGCGCCGGCGTCATGCTGCTCGCCACCCTGGCCGGCCTGCTCGACCTGCGCGCCAACGCCTGGATCACCGGCGTCTTCCTGGTCCTGGAGGTCATCGCGGCGGCCCTGGTCGCGGTGCTCGGCTTCGCCCACGCCGAGCGCGGCCCCGGCGCCCTCGCCTCGCTGGAGGTGGCGGGCGCGGACGGCCACGCCGCCCCGGTCACCGGCATGCTGGTCGTCTCCGGTCTGGCCATCGCCCTCTTCGTCACCCAGGGCTTCTCCACCGCCGTCTACCTCTCCGAGGAACTGGAGAACCCGCGCCGCAACGTCGCCCGCACCGTCCTGGCCACCCTCGCCATCTCCACCGCGATCATCCTGGTCCCGGTCGTCGCCATCACCCTGGGCGCCTCCGACCTGTCCGAGCTGACCGGCGGCGACATCGGCGCGATGGTCACCGCCTGGTCCAACTCCGCCACCGGCACCTTCGTCAGCCTCTGCGTCGCCCTCGCCATCATCAACGCCGGCATCGTGATGGTCATCCAGAACTCCCGCGTCCTGTTCGCCTCCGCCCGCGACAAGGCGTGGCCCACCCCGGTCAACACCGCCTTCTCCCGGCTCGGCCGCTTCGGCTCCCCGTGGGTCGCCACCCTCGCCGTCGGCATCCCCGGCGCCGCCCTCTGCTTCGTCAACCTGGACACCCTGTACGGCGTCACCGGCGTCTCCGTCACCGGCATGTACCTGCTGGTAGCGGTCGCCGCCCTGCTCGCCCGCCGAGGCCGCCACCACCACACCGCGGCCTGGCGCATGCCCCTGTGGCCGGCCGTCCCGGTCCTCCTGATCGCCGTCCTCGTCTACATCCTGACCCAGCAGGAGACGGAGTACTTGCTGTGGACGGGCGGCATAACGGCAGCGGCAACGTTGTACTGGGCCTTCTACCTCCGCCCGCGACGCGAGACCCGCTGGCTGGTCCTGATCCCGGAGGATGCGGAGACGCTGCTTCAAGGGCGCGGGGAACTGCGCGACTAGCCACAACGAACCCGCACCCGCCTACCCCACCCGCAGTACCCGCCCCCTGCGCGTACCCCCAGCGGAGGGGGCCTTTCTCACCCCCCGGTCGATAACAACCCGACAGCCGAACCCCGTACGGTTACCGCATGGATCTTCGACTGCGAACCCGCCGCCGGCTGGCCGCCGCGGCCACGGTGGCCGTCCTGGCCGCCGCAGGCATCGGCACCTGGACCGCCGCAGCCGACGACGCCGCACCGCAGGTGACCCGCACCGACAAAACCCTCACCACCGCCCCCGGCATCCACATAGACACCTCGTACTTCACCCCGGCCGGCGACGGCGACCGCCCCGCCGTCCTCCTCACCCACGGCTTCGGCGGCAGCAAGGACGACGTCCGCGGCCAGGCCGAGCACCTGGCCCAGGACGGCTACGCCGTGCTCACCTGGTCCGCCCGCGGCTTCGGCAAGTCCACCGGCAAGATCGCCCTGAACGCCCCCGACGCCGAGGTCGCCGACGTCTCCAGGCTCATCGACTGGCTCGCCAAACAGCCCCAAGTCCAGCTGGACAAGGCCGGCGACCCCCGGGTCGGCATGGCCGGCGCCAGCTACGGCGGCGCCATCGCCCTGCTGGCCGCCGGGCACGACGACCGCGTCGACGCCATCGCGCCCGCGATCACGTACTGGAACCTGGCCGACGCCCTCTTCCCGGACGGCGTCTTCAAGAAACTCTGGGCCGGCATCTTCGTCAACACCGGCGGCGGCTGCGCCCGCTTCGAGGCCGACCTCTGCGCGATGTACCAGCGCGTCGCGGAGTCCGGGCAGCCGGACGCCGCCGCCACGAAACTCCTCGAAGAACGCAGCCCGCAGGCGGTCGGCGACCGCATCGACGTACCCACCCTGCTCACGCAGGGCCAGATCGACTCGCTCTTCCCGCTCGGCCAGGCCGACGCCGCCGCCAAGGCGATCAAGGCGAACGGCGCCCCCGTCGACGTCGACTGGATCTCCGGCGGACACGACGGCGGCGACCTGGAGGGCGACCGCGTCCAGGCCCGTACCGAGGCGTGGTTCGACCACTACCTGAAGGACGACGAGAGCGCCGGCACCGGCCCCGCCTTCCGCGTCACCCGCACCCTCGGCACCGGCAGCGGCGACGGCGAACCCCGGCTGAGCGGCGTCGGCTCCGAGAGCTACCCCGGACTGGAAGCCGACCCCCGCTCCATCGAACTGGCCGGCCGCGAGCAGAGCTTCGAGAACCCGGCCGGCGCCAGCCCGCCCTCCGTCTCCGCCCTGCCCGGCCTCGGCGACGCGGGCGGCCTGTCCCAGCTCTCCGCCCTCGGCCTCGGCATCTCGCTCGACTTCCCCGGCCAGTACGCGGCGTTCGAGTCGAAGCCGGTGCGCGGCGACCTCCAGATCACCGGCTCACCGACCGTCACCGTGCACGTCGAGTCGACGTCCGAGGACGACGCGGTCCTGTTCGCCAAGATGTACGACGTCGCCCCCGGCGGCGACAGCCGGCCGGTGCTGCCGTCCCAGCTCGTCACCCCGCTCCGGGTCCCCGGCGCCAAGGCGGGCAAGGACGTCACGGTCACCCTCCCGGCCATCGACCACGAGGTCGCCGACGGCCACCGCCTCCGCGTCGTCCTCTCCTCCACCGACCTCGGCTACGCCTCCCCGGCCGCCCCGGCGACGTACACGGTCTCGGTGAAGAGCGCGCTGAAGGTGCCGACCGCCCTCGGCGCCACCGGCCAGGCCGCCGGGCTGCCCGCCTGGGTCTGGTGGGCACCGCTGCTCGGCGCGGCCGTCGCCGCCGCGCTGCTGCTGACCGCCCGCCGCCGCACCACCGCCCCGCCGCCCGACCCGGCCCTCGCGGACGTGCCGCTCCAGATCACCGGCCTGACCAAGAAGTACGCGAAGAAGAGCGACCGGTACGCGGTCCGCGACCTCTCCATCCGGGTGGCGAAGGGGCAGGTGCTCGGCCTGCTCGGGCCCAACGGCGCGGGCAAGACCACCACCCTGCGCATGCTGATGGGCCTGATCACCCCGGACGGCGGCGAGATCCGGGTCTTCGGGCACGCCATCGCGCCGGGCGCCCCGGTGCTGTCCCGGGTCGGCGCCTTCGTCGAGGGCGCCGGCTTCCTGCCGCACCTGTCCGGCCGGGAGAACCTGGAGCTGTACTGGAAGGCCACCGGCCGCCCGGCCGAGGACGCCCACCTGGACGAGGCCCTGGAGATCGCCGGCCTCGGCGAGGCGCTGGCCCGCGCGGTGCGCACGTACTCGCAGGGCATGCGCCAGCGGCTGGCCATCGCGCAGGCCATGCTGGGCCTGCCGGACCTGCTCATCCTGGACGAGCCGACCAACGGCCTGGACCCGCCGCAGATCCGCGAGATGCGCGAGGTGATGATCCGCTACGCGGCGGCCGGCCGCACGGTCATCGTCTCCAGCCACCTGCTCGCCGAGGTCGAGCAGTCCTGCACCCACCTGGTGGTGATGGACCACGGCCGGCTGGTCCAGGCCGGCCCGGTGCGGGAGATCATCGGCTCCGGCGACACCCTGCTGGTCGGCACCGACGGCCCGCTCCCGGAACCCGTCGTGGAGAAGGTCGCCGCGCTGCCCGGCGTCGCCTCCGCCGTGCCCACCGACGACGGCCTGCTGGTCCGCCTGGACTCCGGCACGACCGCCCGCCGGCTCGTCGCCGACCTGGTGCGCCTCGACGTCCCCGTCGAGTCGGTCGGCCCGCACCGCCGTCTCGAAGACGCCTTCCTCACCCTGATCGGAGACTGACGCATGGCCACGCTGATGGAGCCGGCCGAGGTCGCCGACGGCTACCGGGCCGGCCGCACCCTCCCCGTCCGGGTCGAACTGGCCCGCCAGCTGGGGCGCCGCCGCACCCTGATCATGGGCGGCATCCTGTTCGCCCTGCCGTTCGTGCTGCTGATCGCCTTCGCGGTCGGCGGCGAACCGGAGGGACAGGCCGGCCAGGTCTCCCTGATGGACTCGGCGACCGCCTCCGGCGCCAACTTCGCCGCCGTCACCCTGTTCGCCTCCGCCGGCTTCCTGCTGGTCGTCCCGGTCGCCCTGTTCTGCGGCGACACGGTCGCCTCGGAGGCCGGCTGGTCCTCCCTGCGCTACCTGCTCGCCGCCCCCGTTCCCCGCGCCCGGCTGCTGCTGTCCAAGCTGACCGTGGGCCTCGCCCTGTCGCTGGCCGCGATCGTCCTGCTGCCCCTGATCGCCCTCGCGGTCGGCACCGCCGCCTACGGCTGGGGTCCGCTCCAGCTCCCCACCGGCGGCTACCTGCCCACCGGCACCGCCACCGAACGCCTCGCGCTGACGGTGGCGTACGTCTTCGTCTCCCAACTGGTCACCGCCGCCCTGGCGTTCTGGCTCTCCACCCGGACCGACGCCCCGCTCGGCGCGGTCGGCGGCGCGGTCGGCCTGACCATCATCGGCAGCGTCCTGGACGAGGTCACGGCGCTGGGCGACTGGCGCTCCTTCCTGCCCGCGCACTGGCAGTACGCCTGGCTGGACGCCGTCCAGCCGCAACTGGACCTCACCCGCATGATCCAGGGCACCTCGCTGTCGGTGACGTACGCGCTGGTGCTGTTCGCCCTGGCCTTCCGCGGCTTCGCCCGCAAGGACGTCGTGTCCTAGGGCGTCCACACCCCTTGACTTTCTTACGCGTGAGTAAGTTGACTCGCGAGTAAGGAAGTGAGCCGCCGTCGCCACCGGGAGCCGTCATGGGCGTACGCAAGGATCTGAAACGGGCCGGGCGCCGCACCGACCTGGCCGGCCGCGTCCGGGCCGACCTGGTCAGGGACGCGACCGGCACGGTACGGGAGGCCGCCGTCGCCCCCTTGGCGCCGCCGCCCACCACCGGCAGCAACGCCGACATCCCGTTCACCAACGCGGCCGAGGCGCCCGGCGCGGTGGTCCTGCGCCGGCAAGTGGGCGACGAGTGGCGGCCGGTGACCGCCGCCGCCTTCGCCGCCGAGGTGACCGCCGTGGCCAAGGGGCTGATCGCGGGCGGCCTGGAGCCCGGCGGCCGGGTCGCCGTGATGTCCCGCACCCGCTACGAGTGGACGGTCCTGGACTTCGCGATCTGGGCGGCCGGCGGCCGGACCGTCCCCGTCTACGCCACCTCCTCGGCCGGCCAGGTCGAGTGGATCGTGCGGGACTCCGGCGCCACGCTGGTGGTCACCGAGACCGCCGCGAACACCGCCACGGTCCGCGCCGCCACCGCGGACCACCCCGTCCGCCCCCGGGTGTGGGAACTGGACGCCGGCGCCCTGGCCGACCTCACCGCGCTCGGCGCCACCGTCCCCGACGAGGAGGTCACCAAGCGCCGCACCGCGCTCACCCCGGACACGGAGGCGACCCTCTGCTACACCTCCGGCACCACCGGCCGCCCCAAGGGCTGCGTCCTCACCCACGCCAACCTGCACGCCGAGGCCGCCAACACGGTCGAGCTGCTGCACCCGATCTTCAAGGCGGTCACCGGCACCACGGCCTCCACCCTGCTCTTCCTCCCCCTCGCCCACATCCTGGGCCGCACCATCCAGCTCGCCTGTCTGCTGGCCCGCATCGAGATCGGCCACTTCCCGAGCCTCAAACCGGCCGAACTCCGCCCCGCCCTCAAGTCGTTCCGGCCCAGCTTCCTGGTCGGCGTCCCCTACCTCTTCGAGAAGATCCACGACACCGGCCGCGCCACCGCCGAGAAGCTGGGCCGCGGCGCCTCCTTCGACCGGGCGCACCGCGTCGCGGTCCGCTTCGGTGAGGCCCACCTGAACAAGTTCCTCGGCACCGGCCCCGGACCGGGCCCCGGCCTCTGGGCCGCCTGGGCCCTGTACGACCTGCTGGTCTACCGCCGGGTCCGGGCCGAACTCGGCGGCCGCACCCGCTACGCCATCAGCGGCGGCTCCCCCCTGGACCGCGAACTCAGCCTGTTCTTCTACGCCGCCGGCATCATGATCTACGAGGGCTACGGCCTGACCGAGACCACCGCCGCCGCCACCGTCGTGCCGCCGCTGGGCCCCCGCCCCGGCACGGTGGGCAGGCCGGTCCCCGGCACCGCGGTGCGGATCGCCGCCGACGGCGAGGTGCGGATCAAGGGCGGCATCGTCTTCACCTCCTACCGGAACAACCCCGGGGCCACCGCCGAGGCCCTCACCGACGGCTGGTTCGCCACCGGCGACCTCGGCTCCCTCGACGCGGACGGCTATCTGACCATCACCGGCCGCAAGAAGGACCTGCTGGTCACCTCCGGCGGCAAGAACGTCTCCCCGGCCGTCCTGGAGGACCGGCTGCGCAGCCGCCCGCCCGTCGGCCAGTGCCTGGTCGTCGGGGACAACCGGCCCTACATCGCCGCCCTGATCACCCTCGACCCGGACGCGATCGCCCACTGGCTGTCGGTACGCGGGCTGCCGGCCGGCACACCCCGGTCCGCGCTCGTCCGCGACGAACGGCTGCGCGCCGACGTCCAGCGCG
Source organism: Streptomyces sp. JW3 (assembly GCF_052216785.1). Classification (NCBI taxonomy): domain Bacteria; kingdom Bacillati; phylum Actinomycetota; class Actinomycetes; order Kitasatosporales; family Streptomycetaceae; genus Streptomyces; species Streptomyces sp. JW3. Next base: position 12,820 of record NZ_JBQOUX010000082.1, read on the forward strand.
CCGTCGACCACGCCAACCAGGCCGTCTCCCGGGCCGAGTCGATCCGCGCCTTCCGGCTGATCGACGGCGAGTTCACCGAGGAGAACGGGCTGCTGACGCCGTCCCTGAAGGTGAAACGGCAGGCCGCCACCGAGGCGTACGCCGCCGAGATCGAGGCGCTGTACGCCGGCCGGCCCTGACACGCGAAAGGGCGGGACCCCGGCGGCAGCGCCGGTGTCCCGCCCCTGGGCGCGGTCTCAGTCCTCGCCGTTGGCGGACAGGATCGACACGTCCTCCAGCAGGTGGGCCAGCGCGCCGTCGCGCTTGGCCTGCGTCGAGTTCTCCGCGCACTGCTGGTTCATGTCGTCGCCCAGGACGTTCAGGTCCTGGATCGGCACGATGCCGATGACACTCACCGGGATGTCGGACACGGCGATGCACGGCTTGTTGAAGGAGCCCTGGATGAGGGCCATCTGCGGGCTCATGTTGCCGTAGGTCGACGAGTTGCCGAAGTACTGCTCGGCGCCGTTGCCGTTGGCGGAGACCGGGCCGCTGTCGTCGCCGATAGCCATCGCCTGCGGGGCCGTGGCAGCGGAGGCGCCGATGACGGAAGCGGCGATCGCTGCGGAGGCGAAGACCTTCTTGATCACAGTTCAGTCCTTTCTCAAAAACCCCGACCACCGGAGCCCTATGGTCAACTCCGCGCCTGCGGCGGAGTTTCTTACGTTCACTCCGATGGCCGATACCGGGGAATGCGCGGGAAACCCCGGGTGTGCCGCCAACCGGGTGAACGCCCGAAACCATTCATGCCGGGCCGTGTTGATGAGGCCGTAGGACAGTGCGTCGCTACGAGGAAAGGAACGCGAAGTGCTCAAGAAGGCAATGGTCGCCGCGGCGGCCGCCGCTTCTGTCATCGGTATGTCGGTGGCGGCTGCTCCCCAGGCGCTTGCCATCGGGGACGACAACGGCCCGGCCGTCGCCAACGGCAACGGCGCCGAGTCGAAGTTCGGCAACTCCTCCACCGACGGCGACATGAGCCCTCAGCTCTCTCTCGTCGACGGCACGCTGAACAAGCCGTGCGTCGCCGTGGAAGAGGTCGCCGTCTCCGTCATCAACATCGTTCCGATCCAGAACCTCGACGTTCTGGGCGACGACATGACGCAGCAGTGCGACGACAACTCCACCCAGGCCAAGCGGGACGGCGCGATCTCGCACGTCCTGGAGGACCTGTCGGTCCTGTCGGCCAACGGCGAGGGTGGCCGCTGAGCGGTACCGCGCTCGGCCCGGGTGGCCCGCTGACTTCCCCGCGGGCCGCCCGGCCGTGGAAACGACGTCGTCGCTCTGATGGACGTACGGCCGTAACGCGTTCCGGGGCATTCGAGTGAATTCCCCAGGCGCACACGTTCCGCAGTTTCTCCGGCCGTCAATTCCTCGTTTGCAGGCTGCAGGTCATGGTGCGAGCCGTCAATGCTGTGCTCGCGCGGTTTCGGCCGTCACTCAGGCATGACCGCAGAGAAGGGAAAGTTCATGAAGAAGAGCGCTGCTGTCGTCGCGGGCGCGATCCTGGCGTTCGGCGGGGCCGCCCCGGCCTTCGCCGACTCGGGGGCCCAGGGTGCCGCCATCGGCTCCCCGGGCGTCCTGTCCGGCAACGTCGTGCAGGTTCCCGTGCACGTTCCCGTCAACGTGTGCGGTAACACCATCAACGTCATCGGGCTGCTGAACCCGGCGTTCGGCAATGAGTGCGAGAACGACTGACGTCGTCCCGCACCAGCCGTTCGGCTGTGTCACGGCCGGCCCTGGCCAACTCGATTGGCTCCGGGGCCGGCCGTTTCCCACTTCTCCAAGCAGGAAGCGAACTAGAGTGCGACAGACCTTGAGCAGGGGAATGGTCGCGGCAGCCGCCGCGACGAGTGTTCTGTCCCTGTGCGGCAGCCCCGCCCTTGCCGACTCGCAGGCGGACGGGGCCGCCGCGAACTCGCCGGGCGTGGTGTCCGGCAACACCGCCCAGGTCCCGGTCGACGTACCGGTGAACGCCTGCGGCAACACCGTCGACGTGATCGCGGCCCTGAACCCGGCCTTCGGCAACGCCTGCGCCAACACCGGCGGGGACGAGCACGGCAAGGAGCACGGCGGGCACGGCGGGCACGGCGGGCACGGCGGACACGGCGGACACGGCGGTTACGGCCACGACGCCGGCTCCGGCTCCGACGGTGCCTCCGCCCAGGGGCAGAGCGTGGGCTCGCCCGGTGTCGGCTCCGGCAACAACGCCCAGGTCCCGGTCGACGTGCCGGTGAACGCCTGCGGCAACACCGTCGACGTGATCGCGCTGCTGAACCCCGCGTTCGGCAACAGCTGCGACAACGACGGGGACGACAAGCCGGCCCCGCCCGGATACGGCCACGACGAGCCGCCGCACACCCCGCCGCCCACCGACCACACGCCGCCGCCGGAGCACCACACCCCGCCGCCGGCCGAGGAGGAGACCCCGCCGGCCGTGGAGGAGGAGCCGCCGCCCGCCGCCGAGGCCGACGAGCCGCCCGTGCTGGCCGAGACCGGCAGCGCCGGTGACACCCTCGCGGTCACCGCGGCCGCGTCCGCCGCGCTGATCGCCGGCGGCGCGGTCCTCTACCGCCGCAGCCGGACGGCGTCCCGCCGCTGACGGCTCCGCCGGCCGGGACGGTTCCCTCCCGGCCGGCTCGCGGTGGCCGCCCGCGCGGCCCGTGCCGCACTCGAACGCCGTAGCGGCGGTGGCGGGACGCACGTTCATGTGACTGGGTGTCAGTAGCGGGAGTGAGAGCCCAGGAACGCGTGGACAGAGGGAGCCGGCATGTCGGAAGAGCAGTCACGGGTCCGTTTCCGGCGCACGCGCTCCGGGGCCGCGGTCGCGGTGGCCGCGGCCCTGGCCGCCGTACTGCCCGCGGTACTGGCCCCCGGGCCCGCGCGGGCCGCCACCGACCCGCCCGCGCCACCGGCCCCCTCCGCGCCACCGGCCCCGTCCGCCCCGGTGGGTGCGGCGCCGGGGCCGTCGACGCCCGCCCTCGGTGCCTACCTCGACTACGGGCCGCGCGGCGTGGCGCGGATGGCCGAGCTGAGCCACTGGCTCGGCGGCACCCGGCTGCGGGTCGGCCACACCTATCTGCCCGGCGACCGCTGGAGCAACATCGAGGGCGCCCCCGGCTTCCTCGACGTGTGGGCCGACTGGCGCACCCGGCAGGCCGACCGGATGCTCGTCCTCAACGTGCCCATGCTGGAGCGCAACGAGGCGGGGCTCGACGACGACGAGGTGCGCGAACTGCTGCGGCGGGGCGCGGCCGGCGACTTCGACCACCACTTCCGGCGGCTGGCCGAGCGGCTGGTCGCCCTGGACGCGCCGGACACCGTCCTGGTGCTCGGCTGGGAGATGAACGGCACCACGTACACCCACCGCTGCGGACCGGACCCCGAGGCGTGGAAGGCGTACTGGAACCGGATCGTCACGGCGATGCGCGCGGTGCCGGGCCAGCAGTTCAGGTTCGACTTCGCGCCCAGCCGGGGCCGGGACGCCGTGCCGTGGACCGAGTGCTACCCGGGCGACGACACCGTCGACATCGTCGGCATGGACGCCTACGACCAGCCGCGCGGCATGCCGTTCGAGGAGCAGGTGAGCGAGCCGTACGGGCTCCAGGCCCAGGTGGACTTCGCGCGGGCGCACGGCAAGCCGGTCTCGTACCCGGAGTGGGGGCTGTTCCGCAACGGCGACAACGCCACGTACATGCGGCGGATGCTGGCCTGGATGGAGGAGCACGGGGCGCTGTACCACACCCTCACCGACTACTGCCCGCACGGCGTGTGGCAGTGCGGCGCCAACCCCCGGGCCGCCGAGGTCTACCGGGCGGTGCTCTCCGGCCGCACCGGCCAGGACGTGCCGGACCAGGACGTGCCGGACCAGGACGTGCCGCAGCGGCCGCAGCCGCAGCCGCGGCCCACGCCCGAGGCGCCGGCCAACTGTTCGCCGCTCGACCTCGACGACTGGGTCGAGCACTGGATCGGCGGCCGGCTCTGCCTGCGCCTGGACTGGTGGTCGCGCACCCGCTAACGCCCCGGGCGGCGGGGCCGGTCAGGCGCCGCCGTCACCGGGGCGCTCCCGCCAACGGCGGCGCAGCGCCTTGCCGCGCCGCCGGGCCGCGTCGTCGACCAGGGCCGCCGCCAGCAGCGGGGCGGTGCGCCGCCGGGCCAGCAGTAGCCGCTGGTTGAGCACCGGCCGGGGCCGCCAGTGGTGCTTGTACGGCTCGTCGCCGCGCAGCAGGCTCAGCACCTCGCGCTGACCGTCGCACACCTGCCGCGCGGCGGCGTCCAGCAGCAGTACCGCCACGTCCGCCCGGCACTCCCGCAGCCGGGGATGGGCGCCGTACAGATAGCCCCCGGCGAGCCGCCGTGCCAGCAGTGTCACGTCCACGGCCACCACCTCGTCGTCGAGCCGGAACTCGGTGACCACCGCGTCCCCGGCCGCCACCATCGCCCCCGCCGCCCGCACCAGATGGGCCCGGAACCGGGGGCTCAGGTGCTCGCCCGTCACCTTCCGGCCCTGCCACTGCATCCGGTGCAGTTCCAGCAGCCGGTGCAGCGCGGCGTCCGTCTCGGCCGGCAGCACGGCCCGGCTCTTGACGCCGAGCGCGTCCAGCCGGCGCAGCTTGGCGCGCACCCGCTGCCGGGCCTTGCCGGACGGCAGCCGGGCGGTGAGGTCGCGCAGGGGCACGGCGGGCAGTTCCAGGCACAGGGAGTCGGCCACCCGGCCGCGCGGTCCCGGCCAGCGGTCCCAGACCCGTTCGGCGGCGCCGCCCGGCCGGACCTCGCGCAGGTCGATCAGCGCGGTCCGGGCGGCCCCGGCCAGCGCGGCGGCGAGCGCCGGCACCGCCCCGGGGTACTCGTCGTCGACCAGGACGTCCGCGTAGTCCGAGATCGGCCCGCCCAGCGGCACCAGCGCCGGGACCGGGCCCGGTACCCGCATCAGCGGCGCGGCGCCGACCAGTTCGCCCCGGCCGTCCCGGACCAGCACCAGCCGCAGCCGCCCGGGACGCCCGTACGACAGCCACCAGGAGTGCAGCCAGGCGTGGCTCTGGAACGGGGTCGCCGCCGCGCACCGCCGGTACAGGCGGTCCCACCGCGGGCCCAGGTCGGCGAACACCCGCTCGTCGGTGACGGTCTCGGTCTTCGTCCCGGTCCTGTTCCTGGTCCTGGGCCTGGTCTCGGTCTTGGTCTCGGTCTCGGTTTTGGTCGGGTACAAGGTCACAGTGGTGCTTTTCGGGTGTCGGCGGCGGACGTGGGGGCGGACGCGGGGGCGGGCACCGAGGGCGTCCCGGCGTCCTCGCCGGCCCGGCCGCGCGGCCGGACCAGCAGGGCGAGGCCGCCCAGCAGGCCGCCCGCGGACAGCCCGACCAGGCCGGTCACCGCCGGCCCTGCCGTGACCGGCGAGGTGGGCTCGGTGGCGCGGGCGAACCGGCGCAGCGTCACCCGGGTGGCGTCCGCGGAGTGCGCGGCGTGCCGGGTCAGCGCCCGGGTGACCGCGTCGGCCAGGTCGGCGGCCAGGTCCGGGCGCGCGGCGGTGGCGGTGACGGAGACCATCGGGGCGTCCGGCGAGGTCCGGGTCCGTACGCTCCGCTCCAGCGTCGCCACCGGTACGCCCGCCCACACCTGGGCGTCCCCGAGCACCGCGAGCTGCGTGGCGACCCGGCCGTACGCCTGCGCGAAGCCCAGCGCGGACGCCGGGTCCGAGCCCTTGCCGGGGACGGCGACGACGTAGCTCGTGGCCGTGTACTGCGGGGTCCGCACCAGCCCGTACGCGCCACCGAGCAGGCCCCCGGCGAGGACACCGGCGGCCAGCAGCGACCAGGGGGGCAGCGCGCGGACGCGGACCCGGGGGAGGAGGGCGCCGGCGGTGCTGTTTCCGGTTCTGTCCTTTCTGTCCGTGTCCTTTCTGTCCGTATCCTTTCCGTCCTTGTCTTTGTGTTCGGTCCTGTGCTCCGTCATACGGGGCCGGCCTCCTGCGGTGCGGGGGACAACGGGTGGGTGAGGACGGACGCGTAGACGTCCATCAGCTGGGCGGCGCTGCGCGTGACGCAGTAGTGGCGGGCGGCCGGCGGCGCGGTGCGCGGGCCGGGGCCCGCCGCGCGGAGGGCGGCCAGCGCGGCGCCGAACTCCGCGGCGCCGCCCCGCACCCGCCGGGCCCCCGGCGCCGCGTCCGGCGGCAGGTCCTCGACGGCCGGGCAGGAGGCGTAGACGACCGGCAGCCCCGACGCCAGCCCCTCCACGACCGCCAGACCGAACGCCTCCTGCGGGGACGGTGAGCCGAGCACGTCCACCGCGGAGACCAGGGACGGCAGGTCGGGGCCGGGCGAGCCGTCGGGGAGGTAGGGGCGTTCGCCGGTGAGCAGGACGCGGTCGGCGACGCCCGCGGACCGCGCGGCGCGGCGCAGCGCGTGCTCCTCGGGGCCGCCGCCGACCAGTAGCAGCCAGCAGTCGGCGGGGAGCCGGGCGAGGGCGCGGACCAGGACGTCGAAGCGTTTGCCCGCGGCGAGCCGGCCGACCCCGCCGACCACCCAGGCCCCCTCCGGCAGGCCGAGGCGGCGGCGGGTACGGTGCCGGGCCACCGGGTCGAAGCGGAAGCGGTCCAGGTCGATGCCGTTGGGCACCACCTCGACCCGGGGCGCGGGCACGCCCCAGCGGCCGAGCCGGCCGGCCACCGTGGGGGAGACGGCGATCGTCGTGCTGCCGAGGCGCTCGCCGGCCCGGTACAGGGCGCGCACGCCCGGGGAGAGCCGGCGGCCCTCCAGCCGGGTGTCGCCGAGGGAGTGCTCGGTGGCGACGATCGCGCGGACCCCGGCGAGCCGGGCGGCGAGGCGGCCGTAGAGGCAGGCCCGGTAGAGGTGGGTGTGCACCAGGTCGTAGCCGCCGGCCCGGATCAGCCGGGTCAGGCGGGGCAGCGCGGACAGGTCCCGGTTGCCGGTCATGCCGAGGTGGACGACGCGCACCCCGTCGGCCAGCAGCCCGTCGGCGACCGCGCCGGGGTCGGTGAGCGTCACGACGTCGCAGCGCACCGGCAGGTGCCGCAGCAGCAGCCGCAGTTGCTGCTCGGCGCCGCCGGTGCCGAGGCCGGTGATGACGTGCAGGATCCTGGGGGAGGCGCCGGGCGTCATCTCAGACCCCCGCCGCCGGCCGCCGCCGCAGCCGGTGCAGCCGGGTCTTCAGCAGCAGCCGTACGGCCGTGTCGCGCTGCCCGATGTGCACCCGGGGCAGGGCGTACCGGCCGGTCAGCGGGCCGGGGTCGATGGCGCAGGCGTAGCCGTAACCGGCGCCGCGCACGGCGTCGACGGCGCGGGCGTCGAGGGTGCCGTACGGGTAGCAGAAACCGGTGACCGGGGTGCCGGCAATGTCGGCCAGCCGGGCCCTGCTGCCGGCGGTCTCGGCGTACAGCGTGTCGTCGTCGGCGCGGGTCAGGTCGACGTGGGTCAGGCCGTGCGAGCCGATCTCCACGCCCTCGGCGGCGGCGCGGCGCACCCCGTCGGTGGTCAGCAGCGGCTTGCGCGGGCCCCGCGGGTCCCAGGCGTTGTCGCCGCCGAGCCGCTCCGCGAGGACGAACAGGGTGGCGCCGCAGCCCCAGCGGCGCAGCCGCGGCAGCGCGTTCTCGGCGAAGTCGGCGTACCCGTCGTCGAAGGTCAGCCCCACCAGACCGCGGGCCGCGCCGCGCTCCCGGGCGGCCAGCAGCTCGGCCACCGACACGCCGCGCAGCCCGCGCCGGCGCAGCCAGCCGAGCTGCGCGTCCAGCCGGGCGGGCGTGACGGTGATGCCGTACGGGTCGTCCCGGCAGTCGGCCACGGAGTGGTACATCGCCACCCATGGCACGGGTGCGCTGCGGGCGCCCGCAGGGGTCCGGACGGGGACGCCGAGGGGGACGTCAACGGAAGCTACGGAAGCTACGGAAGCGGCGGATACGGCGGATACGGCTGATGAGGCGGACGAGGCGGATGCGGCCATGAGGGTGCCTCCGGGGGACGGAGCGGGTGAGGGGACGGGGGACGGGAGGGGCGACGGGGCGGGGGACGAGACGGGTGCGGGTGTGGAGGGCGGACCGGGCGGCGGACCGGGTGGCGGCGCGGGTGGCAGACCGGGTCGCGGCGCGGACGGACGCTCGGACGGACGTGAGGGCGGACCGGGCGGCGCGGGTGGCAGACCGGGTCGCGGCGCGGGTGGCAGACCGGGTCGCGGCGCGGACGGACGCTCGGACGGACGTGAGGGCGGACGCGGGGACGGACGCCGTGCCCTGGACGCCCAGGGCCCGGCCGCAGAGCAGGAACACGCAGCCGACCGTCGCCGCGCCGGCGGCCAGGGCGAGGGCGGGAGAGGTGAACCGGGCGGCGGCCCACGCGCCCGCGAGCGTCGCCGCGCCCGCCGCCGGCACCGGACGGCCCAGCTCCCCGAGCACCCGCCGGACGACGACCGGGACACCGCGCGGGCCCGGGCCGGCCAGCAGCAGGGCGGCGGTGACGGTGATGCCGGCCGCGTTGGCGGCGGCCAGCCCGGCCGCGCCCCAGCTGCCCACCGCCGCCGCGCCGATCCCGGCGGTGGCGAGGAGACCCGCGGTCATCGCGGCCAGCGGATACCAACTGGCCCGCCCCGCCGAGAAGTACGAGCGGACCAGCGCGCCCACCACCGTCTGCCCGAGCAGTCCGACCGCGTACACCCGCATGACCTGCGTGGTCGCCGCCGTGTCCGCGGCGGTGAACGCGCCGCGCTGGAACAGCAGCCGGATCAGCTGCGGGGCGCAGGCGACGACCACGGCCGCGCCCAGCAGCACCAGGGCGGCGGCCAGCGCCACGTCCCGCTCCACCCGGGCCCGGGCCCGTTCGGTGTCGCCGTCGGCCAGGGCCCGCGCGACCACCGGGAAGGTGACCGTGCACAGCATCAGCGACAGGGTCATCGGGATCTGCGCCACCTTCTGCGCGTAGTTCAGGTGGGAGATCGCCCCGGCGGACAGGCCGGCCGCGAGGAACCGTTCGACCAGCACCTGCGACTGCCGGCACAGGGCGAACAGCAGCACGGTGGCGAGCAGGGCGAGGGTGGCCGAGCGGGTGTCCGGGTCCGGCGCGGGGCGCGGCCCCGCGCCGGCGCCGCGCTGTCGCAACCGGGCCACCAGGGACGGCAGTTGCACCGCCACCATCAGTACGCCGCCGACCGCGACCCCCGCCGCCGCCGCGCGCACCCCCCAGACCCCGGCGCACAGCACCATCGTGGCGATGATGCCGGTGTTGTAGGCGACGTAGATCGCCGCCGGCAGCGAGAACCGGCGGTGCGCGCGCAGCGCCGCGCTGCAGTACCCGGCCAGTCCGAAGCTCAGGACGCAGGTCGCGGTGAGGCGGGTGCAGTCCACCGCGAGGGCGTGGTCCGGCAGGCCGGGCGCCAGGGCCCGGACCAGGACCGGCGCCGAGGCGGCGACCAGCGCGCCGGCCGCCGCGCAGGCCAGCGCCAGCCGGGGCAGCGTGGCGGCGACCAGGGCGCGCACCGGGTCGCCGGGCGCCCCCTGGGCCCGCCGGGCCAGGGCCAGGCTGAACATCGGTACCAGGGCGAAGGCCAGCCCGTCCTCGATCAGCAGCGTGGCCGCGAACTCCGGCACCGTCCACGCCACCAGGAAGGCGTCCGTCTCACTGCCGGCCCCGAACAGCCGGGCCAGCGCCTGGTCCCGGGCCAGCCCGAGCACCGACCCGGCGACGGACAGCACGGCGGTGACGGCGGCGGCACGGGCGAGGAAGTTCCGGCCGGCGTGGGTGGGCTCCGCAACAGGGGTGATCTGGGTGGCCGGTGCCGCCGCGTCCCGTCGCGCCGACGCCGTGCTCATGACGCCGGCTCCCGGTCCCCGGCGGCCAGCGCCCAGTGTGCCGCGAGGCCGAGGGAGACGGCGGTCAGCACGGTCGACGGGCCGCCGATGTCGGCGTACCCGAAGTCCGTCAGCTGCCAGACCAGCAGCCCGCAGCCGATCAGCCCGGCGCCGGGCGGCGCGGCCCCGCCCGCCCCGGACCGTGCCGCGCGCAACCGACGCGGCCGTCGCGGCCGTCGCAGCCGTCGCAGTCCGAGTACCAGCAGCGCCAGCCAGCTCCCCGCCAGCGCGGTCAGTCCGAGGAGCCCCTGCTCGGCGAGGACCAGCAGGTACATGTTGTGCGGGGACAGCAGCGGCTGCCGTACGTACCCGGCGCCCGCGCCGTCCGTCTCGCTGCCCGAGGACAGCGCCAGCGAGGCGTGCGCGTCGCGATGCTCCGGGAAGCCCTTGAGCCCGACCCCGGTCAGCGGCCGCTCCCGCCACATCCCGGCCGCCGCCGCCCACATGCTGTACCGGTCCGTCACCGACCGGTCCGGCGCGTCGGCCACCTCGGCGATGCTGCCGACCCGCTCCTGGAGCATCGCCGTCCCCACCCCGAACCCGACGGTCAGCACCACGCCCGCCGCGAGCAGCGCCGCCGCCACCGCCAGCGCCCGCCGCGCACCGGCGAGCAGCGACTGGGCCGCGCAGGCCACCGCCGTGGCGATCCACGCCCCCCGGCTGAACGACAGCGCCAGCGGCACCAGCAGCACCAGCGCGCACCCGGCCGCGATCACCCGGCCCCGCACCGGCCCGCGCCCCAGCGCCAGCCCCACCGCGCACACCAGCCCCAGCGACACCACGGTCGCCATCCCCATCACGTCCTGCGCCCCGAACGTCCCCACCGCCCGGACCGGCTCACCCTGGTACGAGGCCCCCGTCCGGGTCGCGTACTGGTGCACGCCGACCGCCCCCTGGCACAGCGCGAGGCCGGTCATCGCCCACGCGAGCAGCCGTACGTCGCCCCGCCCGCGCACCAGCAGCAGCACGGCGGCCGGGACCAGGACGAAGACCTGGAGGTAGCGGCCGAGCCCGGCCAGTGCGGCCGCCGGTGACCCGGCGCCGGTCGCGGCGACCGCGAGCCCCAGCACCGGCAGCCCGAGCAGCACGGCCGCCGTACCGGACAGAGGGCGCCGCCGCTCCCGTACCAGCCGCGCCGCGCAGTACAGCACCACCAGCGCGGAGACGGCGTCGGCGGGATGCGCGCCCCCGCCCCCGCCGTCCGCTCCCAGCGGCACCGCCAGCAGCGCGACCACGGCCACCACGGCGGTCACCGGCGGCAGCTCCCACGGGCGTACGGCGTACCGGGGCAGGGCGACACTCACCGGGTCAGCTCCCCGTGGGCCGCACGAGCGCGGCCGCCGTGCGCAGCAGGATGCACACGTCCCGCCACAGCGACCAGTCGTCGATGTAGGCGTTGTCGTGCCGGGCCCGGTCCTCGATGGAGGTGTCGCCGCGCAACCCGTTGACCTGGGCCAGCCCGGTGAGCCCGGCCGGCATCCGGTGCCGGGCCGCGTACCCCGGGTGGCTCCGGCTGAACTGCGCGACGAAGTACGGCCGTTCGGGGCGCGGGCCGACCAGGCTCATGTCGCCCCGGAAGACGTTCCAGAGCTGCGGCAGCTCGTCCAGCGAGGTGCGCCGCAGGAAGCGGCAGAACCGGGGCATGCGGCGGTCGTCGGCCACGCTCCACCGGGTCGCGGACTCGTGCGCGTCGGCCGGGCGGTGGGTGCGGAACTTCAGCAGGGTGAAGGGCCGGCCGTGCCGCCCGACGCGTTCCTGCCGGAACAGCACGCCCGGCCCGCCGCTGATCCGCAGCAGCGCCGCGCAGACCAGCAGCAGCGGTCCGGCCGGCAGCAGGAGCGCACCGCAGACCACGAGGTCCAGCGCCCGCTTGCCGCGCCCGCCCGGCCGGTCCGTGCCGAGCGTCAGCCGGCGGCAGCGGAACCCGGCGAGCCGCTCCCGCCCGCCCGGGTACGAGGGCGTGCCGGGCGGCTCGGTGTCCAGCTCCCACACCGCGCGCCCGGACTCGGCCAGCGCCCGCAGCAACGGCCCCTGCCGCGCCCGCACGGCGGGATGCGCGACCAGGATCTCCCGTACGTCGTCCCGGACCAGCGCCCGGCGGATCTCCTCGCCGGTGGCCAGTACCGGTAGCCCGGCACCGCCGTCCGGCGCGTCGGCGACGATCCCGACCGGCCGCACCCCGCACCCCGCATCGCGCAGCACGGCGGCGGCCACGCGCCGCGCGGTCGCGGCCGGCCCGACGACCAGGGCCGCCCGGGGGCGGGCCCGCAGCGCGGTGCGCCGCCGGTGGTGGACGGCACCGCGGGCCGCGCAGCTCACCGCCGCCTGGGCGCCGAACCCCAGCAGCAGGACCGGCGCGGACAGCGCGCGGTGCGGGGCGTACGCCGCCGTCAGCGTGGCCAGCGCCAGCCAGGCCAGCGCGATCCGGCCGCACACGGCGGGCAGTTCCGCCAGCAGCCCCGGCGGGTGCGCGGTGCCCGTCGGGCGGGCCAGCAGGGAGAACGCCACCAGCAGGGCGGCGAGCAGCGGCGTGCGGGGCGCGCCGGTGAGGGCCAGGGTGCCGGTCACCGCGCCGGCGCCGTCGGCGAGGAGCAGCGGCAGCGCGGCGGCGGGCTTCCCCGCCGGGCGCACGACGGCCGGGAAGGAACGGGCGCCGGGGCCGGCGCGTGGCGGCAGGACCGACACGGTCGAGGCGCCGAGATCCCACGGCTGCCCGGCGGAGCTGGGGACGGTGCTTTCCGCGGTCACGAGTGGACGGACTCCCTGCGCTCGCCGGGGTGCTGACTGCTCTGCTGGCTGCTCTGCTGGCTGGTCTGTTCGGTGGGGCACCGAAGGGGCGTGGGGCATGCGTCCCTGGTCGCGCCGGTCGCGCCGGTCGCGCCGGTCGCGCCGGTCGCGCCGGTCGCGCCGGTCGCGTCGGCTGCGCGGCCGTCGAGCAACGTGCCGTACAGCGCCGTGACCGCCGCCGCCGTACGGCGTACGTCGTGGGCGGCGCGGACGTGGTCCCGGCCCAGCCGCCCCAACGCCGCGCGCAGCGGCGCGTCGCGCAGCAGCGCGGTCACCGCGTCGGCGAGCGCCGCCGGGTCCCGGGGCGGGGTCAGACAGTGCGGCGCGAGCGCCGGTGGCAGGCACTCGCGGGCGCCGTCGACGTCCGTCACCACCACCGGCCGGCCGCAGGCCATCGCCTCCAGCGGAGCCAGCGCCATGCCCTCCCAGCGGGACGGCAGCACCACCAGGCCGGCCGCCCGGTACCAGGGTGCGGCGTCCGCCACACCCCCCGCGAACAGCACCGACTCCGGTGCCGCGGCCGCCAGCCGGGCCCGGTCGGGTCCGTCGCCGACCAGCACCAGCCGGGCCCCGGGTACCCGCCGCACGACCCGCGGCCACGCCGCCAGCAGCAGGTCCTGCCCCTTCTGCCGGCACAGTCGCCCGACACAGACCACCACCGGCGCGCCCGGCCCGCCGCCGGACAGCAGCGACGGACGTACGGCATCGGCATCGGCATCGGCATCCGGGTCGGCGGCGGGACGGAAACGGTCCACGTCCACGCCGTTGGGGATCACCGCCCACCGGGCGCGAATCCCGGCCCGCGCGCCCCGCAGCCGCTCCCCCTCGCTGACGCACACCACCCGCGCCGCCCACCGCGCCGCCCAGCGCTCCCAGCCGAGCGCCAGCCCGGCCGCGGCGCCGCCGACCGCCTCGAACGACCAGGCGTGCGGCTGGAACACGGTCGGAATCCGCCCCCGCACGGCGAGCCGCCCGGCGAGCCCGGCCTTGGCGCTGTGCGCGTGCACCAGATCGGGCCGCACGGCGGCGACCACGTCCGCCAGCCGCCGCACCTGCCCGGCGAGCGAGGGTCCGGGCGCGCGCGTCGCCGCCCACGGCCGGACGTCCGCGCCCAGCGACCGCAGTACGGCGGCCAGGGCGCCGTCCGGACAGGCGACCGCCACCTCCAGGCCGGCCGCGAGCTGAGCCCGCGTCAGATCCGTCAACACACGGGCGACCCCGCCGTCCACCGGTTGGGTGATGTGCAGGACCCGCGGACGAGGGCGGTCGGTCGATGACTGGAGCATGCGCGGCTTCCTCGGAACGGGCCGGAGACCGGCCGGTCACCACCCGGGTCCGTCCGCCGGTGCGTCGGACAGGGCATCGGACGGGGCATCGGACGGTGTGGACTGTAGCCGCTTTCCGTACTAATCAGGAGAAACCGGAAAAGTGTGTCGGATTGGTGAAGGGGCCTCTCCGGGCGGATCACTCCATTGGCGGCACAACTCAGGTGAGCGCCACGCGTTGACACTGCGCCGGGCATCCCGCCCGGATGTTTGTGTCAACCCCCAAGGAGCACCTCTCCATGTCGCGTATCGCGAAGGGCCTGGCCCTGACCTCCGTCGCCGCCGCCGCGGTGGCGGGCACCGCCGGTGTCGCCGCTGCCGACAGCGGCGCGCAGGCCGCCGCCGCCCACTCCCCGGGCGTGCTGTCGGGCAACGTCGTGCAGGTTCCGGTCCACGTGCCGGTCAACGTCTGCGGCAACACCATCGACATCATCGGTCTGCTGAACCCGGCGTTCGGCAACGAGTGCGAGAACGACTGACGTCGGCTCGAACCCCGCACCGGCCGTCCGCGCCGCGGTTCCTCCGCGAGCGGGCGGCCGGTCCGCGTTTCCCGGCACCCCGGCCCCGCTCCGCGCACCGCCCTGCCCCGAATGGGGGCCGTGCGCCCGACCCGGCCGACGCGCCCTGACCCGCCGCCGACCAGGCACGATGTGCCGGTTGCCGGGATCGGGCGGGCACGTGGAGTAAGGGATCGGTTGCGACGCGCAGGCGGCGATTCCACGGTGGGCACAACATCCGACGCACCACCGAAAGGAACCCCCATGCGTCTGCCCGCACGGCGTCTCGCCGCTTCCGCACTCTGCGCCGGCCTTGTGCTCGGCGTCTCCGCACCGGTCGCGATGGCGGCCGACGGCGACTCGGTCCGGGAGCGCGCCACGTCCCAGGCGCCGCTGCCCAACGCCGACGAACTGCGTGACCAGGCCAAGGACCTCGGCCTGCTCGGCAGTGTGCTCACCCCGGTCGCCGACCTGCTCGACGCCGTCATCAAGGCCGACAGCGGCCGCATCTCCGAGGACCAGGCGGAGAAGTACGCCGCCGCGGTCCGCGAGGCCCTCGCCAAGGCGGGCACCTCGGAGGCGGCCACCGTCCCGGGTACCAGCACGCCGGCCCGTCCCCCGGCCGCCAGCAACCAGAACGGCACGGCGCAGAACGGCAACGCCCCGGTCACGCTGCCGGCCCGGCCGGCCGCCGACAACGCCCCGGCCGCCGACCTCTCCGCCCAGGCGATGACCGGCCTGCAGAAGCAGGTCGACGCCCTGATCAGGACCAGCGCGGCCGGCAAGCCGGAGCAGATCCGCCCGGCCGCCGACAACGTCGTGACCAGCGCCGTCAACGTCGTCGCCGCGAGCCTGGTGGCCGGCCGGCTGCCCGCCCCGGACCTGGCCGGCCTGCCGCAGTCCCAGACCGGCAACTCCCAGGCCCGGCCGCAGGGTCAGGCGCAGGGCCAGACGCAGAACCAGGCGCCGCGTCAGTGACCCGGTAGCACCCGAAGCACCCGACAAAAGCAGAACCCGTTGTGCCGGTCCCCCTTCCGGGCCGGCACAACGGCATTTCCCGGTGTCCGGACCCGTATCCGGACTTTCATATGAGAAAAAGCGGCGGGAGTTTCCGCATTGCGCGGATGTCGTTAGGCACGGCGTCAGAATTCCCCCGGTGACTTCGGTCGCCGAAGAAAGGAACACGATGAAGTCGCTGAAGGCCGCCGCTGTCGTCGCCGGATCCCTGGTCGTCGCCGGCGCCGCCGCGCCCGCGTTCGCCTACGACACCGCCGACCTCACGCCGACCAGCCTCAACGGCGCCGTGAACACGCTCACCGCGGGCCCCGCCCTCGACCCGATGCCGATCAAGCACCAGTCCCGGCAGTCGAACGCGCTGGACAGCGAGAACAAGGATTCCGTACTGCACGACGTCAAGGGCGCGACGTCGAAGCTGAACTCCGCGGGCGGGCTGCTCGGCGGCCTCCCGCTGGGCCGTTGAGCCACGGCATTCCTTATTCGTTCCGCATTCGTTCCGCGCCGATCCGAGAACCTGGAAGGGACCGTGCCTGCCATGAAGCCGACCACCCGAGGAACCCTCGCCGCCCTCGTCACGGGCGTGGCCGCCGCGGTGGGTGCCGCCGCGACCCCCGCCGCCGCGGCGGGCACGGTCCCCGTGCCGGTGCCGCTGGGCGGCGCCGAGCGGGCCCTGGGCATGGAACTGCCCGAGGTCTCCGGCCAGCTGCCGGTGCCGACGCCGGGCGCGCCGGACGGGCCGCGGTACACCGAGGGCCGGCTGCTGCCGGAGCGGACCCTGCCGCAACTGCCGTTGCACGGCGGGCTGCCCGGCGCCGACGTACGCCAGCCGCTGCCGCGGGTCGGCGCCGACCGCTTCGACCACGTGGGCCTGGACGCCCCCGCCTCCGAGGTGCGGGCGCTGGCGCCCGGGGTGGCGCTGGACGCCCCGCTCAGCGCGCCGCGCGCGGCCGGCTACGGCCTGCCGACCACGCGGCTGCCGCAGGCGGGCGTGCTGACCCCGATGGTGCGGACGGTGCCGACGGCCGGTCTCGGCCTCGGTCCGGGACTGTGAGCCGCGCCGCCTGACGCCCCACGGCGGGCCCCGCGTCCCCGTCCGGCCCCGCCGGCGGTGACCGCGGAGCCCGCCGGCCGGTTACGGGTACGGGTACGGACCACCGAACCGGACGAGGAGCGCAGCGAACCATGACCGTCGGCGTGACGAAAACCCCCGAGAACCCTGAGCAGACCTCCGAGAGCCCTGAGCAGACCCCCGAGAACCCTGCGAAGACCCCCGAGACGCTGAGGGCACCCGAGGCTCCCGCGCCCCCCGAGGCCCCCGGCAAACCCCTCGCGACACCCCCCGCCCCACCCCTCGCCCCAACCCCCACCACCCGGCGAAACGCCATCCGCCGCCTGCTCCTGCCCGCCGCCCTCGCCGCGACCGCCGCCCCGGTGGCCGTCGCCATGCACCGCTCCGCGTCCGGCACCCACGTCCTGCACGCGGTCGGCGGGCCCGAGGACACCGCCTTCGCGGAGACCTACCGGGGCCGCCGCATCCGCGGCACGGCGGACCCCGCGGGCCGCGCGGCCGGCGCCCCCGGCTGGCACGTCACCGTGGACAACCGGCCGCTGCACCTCATGCGCCGCGCCGACGGCACCTGGCTGACCATGGTCGACCACTACCGCTCGTACCCCACCCCGCTGGCCGCGGCCCGCGCCGCCGTCGACGAACTCGGCCCCGGCCGCAACCTGCGAGGCGGGCATGGCGTACACGCGTAAGGACGTCAGCACCCTGACGAAGACCGAGCGCCGGCGGTTCGTCAAGGCCCTGCTGGAGATCAAACGCCGGGGCGAGTACGACGAGTTCGTCCGCACCCACATCCAGTACTACGTCTCCGACGGCGAGGACGACCTGCGTACGGCCCACATGGCACCGTCCTTCCTGCCCTGGCACCGCCGGTTCCTGCTGGAGCTGGAGCGGGCGCTGCGCCGGGTGGACTCCTCGGTGACGGTGCCGTACTGGGACTGGACCAAGGACCGCTCCGCGACCGCCGAGCCCTGGACCGCCGACCTGCTCGGCGGCACCGGCCGGCGCTCCGACCAGCGGGTGACGACCGGGCCGTTCGCCCACGCGGCGGGCGACTGGACCCTGACGGAGAACGTCACCGACACCGAGTTCCTCACCCGGGACCTCGGCCGCGCCCGCGACCCGATCCAACTGCCCACCGCCCGCGACCTGGAGTGGGCCCTGAAGGACCCGGTCTACGACACCGCGCCCTACGACTCCACGGTCGGCAAGGGGTTCCGCAACAAGCTGGAGGGCTGGGGGAGCGGACGCGGCAGCACGTCCTGGCGCAACCACAACCGGGTGCACCGCTGGGTCGGCGGGGCGATGCTCGGCGGGGCCTCCGTGAACGACCCGGTGTTCTGGCTGGTGCACGCCTTCGTCGACCTCCAGTGGTCCCGCTGGCAGCGCCGGCACGGCCACCCCCGCTACCAGCCCGCCGAACCGCCCGGCCGGGGCAGCGCCCAGTACCGGCGGATCGTGGCCCGCCACCAGAAGCTCCCGCCGTGGGACGTGACCCCCGACGAACTGGAGGACCACGGCCGGATCTACCGGTACGCCTGAGAGACGTCTCAGGGCCCCGGCACTGGTGCGCCGGGGCCCTGAGCCGGTGGTGCGAGCGGGTGTCAGCGGCCGTAGCCGCCGTGGCCGCCCTTGTGCTCGTCGGTCTCCTCGCAGGAGTTGCCGAAGGCCGGGTTCAGCAGGCCGATCACGTTGATGGTGTTGCCGCAGACGTTGACCGGGATGTTCACCGGGACCTGCACGACGTTGCCGGACAGCACGCCGGGCGAGCCGATGGCGGCACCCTGCGCGCCCGCGTCCGCCATGGCCAGGCCGGCGCCGCTGAGGACCACGGCACCGGTGCCGAGGACGACACCGGCAGCCTTCGCGATGCGAGACATCACGTTCTCCTTATGACTCGGGGAAGCGCGACGGTCGGGGTGCCGCCGCACTTTTCGTTCAACGCCGCGGGCGGGGGCTGGTCACGGCGGATCGGCCCGGATCACCCTTCTCGAACAGGGACGGAACACGAGCGGCGGCAGCCGGGGAAATTCGCTCCGCCCCGGGCCGGGGTCTCCACTACCCTCCCCGCATGACTACCGACAACGGTGACCGGTCGTCCCCCCTGCCGGGCCTGGCGGCGAGCCTGGCCGGCCTCCTCGCCGACGAGGGCCGGGTGCGCGCGTTCGCGGCCGTGGCCCTGGGCGCGGACAGCGCCACGCGCGTCGCCGAGACGGCCGGGCTGTCCCCGAGGGAGACGGCCGCCGCCCTGCGCCGGCTGCGCGAGGGCGGCGTACTGACCTCCGGCGGCGACGGGAGCCTCGCCGTCGCCCACGACCGGCTCCGCCGGGCCGCCCGCGCGAACCGGCCGGCCGCCGGGGAGACGGACGGCTCCGGCGCCGACCTGGTGGTGCGGACCTTCGTCCGGGACGGCCGGCTGGTCCGGCTCCCGGCCCGCTGGACCCGCAAGAAGGTGGTACTGCGCCACATCGCCGAGCGGACCTTCGCGCCCGGCGTCGAGTACCCGGAGCGCACCGTCGACGAGAAGCTGCGCGCCTGGTGCGAGGACGGCGACGTCGACCATGTGACGCTCCGGCGCCACCTGGTCGACCTGGACCACCTGCGCCGCGGCGCCGGCGTCTACTGGCGCCCGTACCCGTCCCAGGACACCTGTACGGCCTGAAGCGCCGCAGCGACGCCGCAGCGACGCCGCAGCGACGCCGCAGCGACGCCGCAGCGGCGCCGCCGAGGCGCTCAGGGCAGCCGTCGTACCGGAGCACCCTCGCAGAACGCCTGGATCGCCTCGACCGCCTGGCCGTAGTACGTGGCGTAGTTGTCGCGCGTCACATACCCCAGGTGGGGCGTGGCGAGCAGGCGGGGAGCGGTCCGCATCGGGTGGCCGGCCGGCAGCGGCTCGATGTCGAAGACGTCGACCCCGGCGCCCGCGATCCGTCCCTCGCGCAGGGCGGCGAGCAGCGCGTCCTGGTCGACAATGGCCGCGCGGGAGGTGTTGACCAGGTAGGCGGTCGGTTGGAGCAGGGCGAGTTCGGCGGCGCCGAGCAGGCCCCGGGTGCGGTCGCCGAGGGCCAGGTGCACGGAGACGAAGTCGCTGGTCGCGAGGAGGTCCTCCGTGGAGGGCGCGAGGCGGACCCCGACCTCGTCCGCACGCTCCCGGGTGAGGTTCTGGCTCCAGGCGCTCACCTCCATGCCGAAGGCCAGTCCGATCCGCGCGACCCGGCTGCCGATCTTCCCGAGGCCCAGCAGGCCGAGCCGGCGGCCGTGCAGGTCGGCGCCGACCGTGCGCTGCCAGGGCCCGCCCGCGCGCAGCCCGTTGCTCTCCTCGACCAGGCCCCGGGCCAGGCCGAGCAGCAGCGCCCAGGTCAGCTCGACGGGCGGCGTGGACGAGGAGGCCGTACCGCACACGGTGACGCCGTGCGCCTCGGCGGCGGCGTAGTCGATGACGCTGTTGCGCATCCCGGAGGCGACGATCAGCTTCAGCCGGGGCAGCCGGGCGATCAGCGACCCGGAAAACGCCACCCGCTCGCGCAGGGTGACCACGATGTCGGCGTCGAAGAGCGCTCGGCCCAGCGCGTCCTCACTGTCGAGATGCTCGGCGAGGGAGACGACCTCCACCCGGTCCCGCACCGGCGCCCAGTCGGCGGCTTCGGCCGCCACCTGCTGGTAGTCGTCCAGAACGACGCACCTCAGACGCACTTCGACCGGTCCCTCCCCTGGGCGGTTCGCCCGGCGCCTTTCGGGGTGCTTCCCTCGGCGAACGGGCAGTGGCGCCCCCGGCAGGACTCGAACCTGCGGCCAAGCGCTTAGAAGGCGCCTGCTCTATCCACTGAGCTACGGGGGCCTGGTGTGGTGGCCTGACGTCGTGGTGCCCGGGGTGCGAGCTGTTCCGTGACGTTACCGGGGACAAGGATAGGGCTCCCGGCTCCTCGTCCCTGATGCTTCCCCTCCGTGGCTCGATGTGGAGGTTCGGTGAAGCAGCATCGATAATCGCAGGCAGGTGCGAATCGTGCATCGCTTTTGGCGTCTGGCGCATCGGGTGTTGTGCACTCGTTATGCCTGGACTGTGTTCTCGCCCCACTCGCCCCTTCCGCCCCAAGTGTCAGGTCGGCGCGCAGACATACTCATATGCTTCAGAATTCCCCTAAAATTGGGCATTCTTCCCATGTGGTGACCTTGGACGTACGGCCTCAGCTGCTCGACGCACTCTCCGCCCTGCGCGACCGTGTCGCGGCCGCACGCTTCCCGTTGCCCCTGGCCGGGGCTCCACGCGCGCGTGCCAACCGAGACGAACTGCTCGCCCAGCTCGACGACTACCTGGTGCCCCGGCTCAGAGACCCCGAATCACCGCTGCTGGCCGTCGTCGGGGGCTCCACCGGGGCGGGCAAGTCCACCCTGGTCAACTCGCTCGTCGGCAGACGGGTCAGCGAGGCCGGCGTACTCCGGCCGACCACCCGCACCCCGGTCCTGGTCTGCCATCCGGAGGACCACCACTGGTTCAGCGGCATGCGCGTACTGCCCGACCTCACCCGGGTGTGGGTGCCCCACCAGGACCCCGGCGACGACCTGTTGCTCCCCGGCGAGAACCCCGCGCGCGTGCTGCGCATCGAGACCGCCGACACCCTGCCGCCCGGCCTCGCCCTGCTGGACGCGCCCGACATCGACTCGCTGGTCGCCGACAACCGCTCCCTGGCCGCCGAGCTGATCTGCGCCGCCGACATCTGGGTGATGGTCACCACGGCCGCCCGCTACGCCGACGCCGTCCCCTGGCATCTGCTGCGCACCGCCAAGGAGTACGACGCCACCCTGGTGACCGTGCTGGACCGGGTGCCCCACCAGGTGGTCTCCGAGGTGTCCCGGCAGTACGCCGCCCTGCTCACCAAGGCCGGGCTCGGCGACGTACCCCGGTTCACCGTGCCCGAGCTGCCCGAGTCGGCGTGGGGCGGCGGTCTGCTGCCCGCCACCGCCGTGGCCGCGCTGCGCACCTGGCTGGTGCACCGGGCGCAGGACCCCGCCGCCCGGCAGCACGTGATCGGCCGGACGGCGTACGGCCTGCTGAACTCCCTGAAGTCCCGGATGCCCGAACTGGCCGGGGCGGCCGCCGCCCAGTACGCCGCCGCGCTGCGGCTCACCTCCGCCGTCGACACCTCGTACGACAGCGAGCACGCGCGCGTACGGGGCCGGCTCCAGTCCGGTGCCGTGCTCGCCGGCGACGCCCTGAAGCGCTGGCGCGCCTTCCCGCTGGACTGCGCGCCCGGGGAACTGCTCGACTCCCTGGTGGAGAGTCTGAGCGCGCTCCTGCTGTGCGCCGTCACCGCCGCCGACGAACGCGTCGACGAGGCGTGGCGGCGCGAACCGGCCGCCGCCGCGCCCGCCCTGACGGCCCGCGACCCCGCGGCACCGGACAGCGCCGAGCACCGCATCGGGATCGCGGTGCGGCGCTGGCGGCGCGAGCTGGAGGAGTACGCCGAGGACGAGGTCCGCGAACTCGACCGGTCCCTCGCCCCGGACCCCGAGGTGATCGCCGCCCTGGTGGCCACCGTGCTGCTCGGCGGCCGCCGGGCCCGCACCGCCGGGGAGGGACTCGCCGAGCGGATCGGCGCCCACGGCGCGCTGCGGCTGCGGGACCGGGGCGGCAGCCTGCTCACCGAACACGTGGACCGGATCATGCACATGGAACGCGAGCGGCGGCTCGCCCCGCTGGATTCCCTGGACGTCCACCCCGAGCCGCAGGCCGAACTGATCGCCGCGCTGTCGCTGCTTCAGAAGGAGAGGTGACCGGTGACCGCCGTCACTGACCAGGACCCCACCGAGCACACCGACCACACGGGGGACGCGAACACCGGACCCGCCGGGGAGACGGGCCCTTCCGAGGACCGCGAGGACCGCCAGGTCCGCCAGGGCCGTCAGGATCGCGGCGGACGCGAGGGCCGTCAGGATCGCGGCGGACGCGAGGGCCGTCAGGATCGCGGCGGACGCGAGGGCCGTCAGGATCGCGGCGGACGCGAGGACCACCAGGACCACCAGGACCACCAGGACCGCCAGGACCACCAGGACCACCAGGACCACCAGGACCGCCAGGATCGCGACGGCCGCGAGGACCGCCAGGACCGCCAGGACCGCCAGGATCGCGACGGCCGCGAGGACCGCCAGGACCGCGACGGACGCGAGGCTCGCCAGGACCGGCAGGACCACCAGGACCGCGACGGCCGCGAGGACCGCCAGGACCGCGACGGACGCGAGGCTCGCCAGGACCGGCAGGACCACCAGGACCGCGA